>JAHEHB010000593.1 GCA_024644775.1 Deltaproteobacteria bacterium | reverse complement strand
AATACAGTTTACCTTAATACCGATCACATCGGTCGATTGCAGATTCGGGAAAATCTGCTGCCAAGCATCGCGAATGGTTGCAGCCTGGGTCAAAGCCGTCAGCAACTCGTCGATTGTTGGCCTGACTACCTTGCTCTCGATCCGATCACTATCGTTAATAAGTCTGTTGCGTAAAACCAAAGCAACACGGCTTTTGTACTGAGCTGCCTTTGCTGCTTTTGGATTGATAGCCAGGATGGGTGAAAAGCAGGCCGCTGTAACACCTGTCGCTGTAACCTTTAGAAACGTACGTCTATTTATTGAAGACTCCTTCATCTTGAAATCATCAGTCCCCTATCGCGTTTTCACTCAATGCGGCATACACATAATCGGGGATTTCTCGAATTGATATTGCTTTCAAAAAAACTCTTATTAATCTGGTATTAAATCGACGAGTTTTTTGACATCACTTCATATCGTAATAATCACTGCTCTGCAATGCTCTTTGCTTTGTTTGAATACACCCCAATGCGTTTTGATGCTCAGTCATTCTCATTTCTTTTTAGATACAGTATGATATATTAAGAATACTTTTCAGGTTTTCAACCGAAAATGATGAGTCCAATGCTTTGTTGATCGTCGGGACTCACTTAACGGATTAGAGTTCCACGATATATCATGCTTCTGAATTCGTTTTATCGCCTTACAGAATTCATACGGTCATTCCTTAGAATGGAAAAATAAAAAGTGCTGATGTGTTGACAGATGAATGTTTTCAACCCTATCGTTTAATATATAACAACCATAGACGGTGATAGAATGACATGAAAGGAATGCTACCCAGAGATAGATACACCTTCTTTTTTGCCGCATCTGTCGCGCTCATGATGATCGCACACATGCAGGGGGGTAAAACGGTTCGCGATGCCTTATTCCTATCTTACTTCGATGTCACCGATCTCCCAAAGATGATGGTTGCTACAGGGGTTTTCTCGGCTCTTTCCGTATTCATCTTTTCCCGGATGTTATCCAAGCTGGGTCCGGCCCGCTTTACCCCGCCGCTGTTTATTTTCAGCGGTGTCATTTCCATCGGAGAATGGTTGGGCATGGCGATATGGCCACATATCGTTACCATTGTGCTCTACCTGCACGTTACAGTGCTTGATTCTCTTATGGTCAGCGGGTTTTTTTCTATTATCAATGAGCGCTATGATCCTTACAGCGCAAAAAAGGTCATCAGCCGTATGGTGATTTTTACCACCCTGGGCGGTCTTCTCGGTGCCGGTGCGGCAGGTATAATCGCCAAGATCGTTGACACGCGCAGCGTCATTTCGATGTTGGCAATGCTGCATATGCTTTCCGGATGGGCGCTCTACCAGGTTACTCAAGACCATGCCGGAAACCTGGATAAAGCGGCCTCCCCCAGAAGTCTTCTAACCATCGTAAAACGAAACGAATTGATTCAGCGCATGGCGCTTCTGATGCTGACGTTGGCGGCCACTATCGCCCTGCTGGATTATTTGTTCAAAGCCACACTGCAAACGACGCTGTCTAAAGCAGAGCTGGTAACTTTTTTTGCCTATCTTTACATTGGTATCGATGTCGGATCCCTCATATTCCACACATTTATCGGTAGTAGAGCGTTGCGTTGGTTCGGACTCGGCGGAACCATCCTCGTACTGCCGTTTAACATTATATTCGGAGGGATGATCACCTTTTTGTTCCGTTCTTTGATGTCGGTCACTCTGCTCCGAGGGACTGCCAGTTTAATCACCAACTCTTTTTTCGGACCCGGCTTTGAACTGCTCTTTACGCCCATTTCACCGGTAGATAAACGCGCCAGCAAAATCCTCATCGATGTCGGGGCCTATCGTACGGGCAACATGTTGGGTAGTTTCATAATTATGGGGCTATTGCTCCTCCCCGGGACCACCGGAAACTACATACTGATAACCGTCATGCTTCTGGCTGGTGCCATGTCCCTGCTGATATACTTGCTGAACCGCGGATATATTACCCAACTTGCCAACAACTTGCGCAACGGGAAGCTGAAGCCCAACGAGATAGAGATCAAAGACAAGACCACGGAACAGACCGTTGCTTTGACCCAAACGCGACTCGAACGCGACAGTTTGCTCAAGCAGATTTCTATTTCGCGCAACGAAGATATCTTAGAGGCGGTAAAATCTGATACTATTGAGAAAAAGGAAATTACACCGGATGCCGTTTCGCCTGGAACAAATGGTGACCCTGAAATCGAAGCCATCCGGGATCTTCGCAGCCGGGATGAAAACCGGATTCGTCACGTACTGGTCAACAAGTCCATCACGCCGGAGTTGCTGCCGCATGTGCTTCCTCTATTTCGCAACTCCGGGGTATTGAAGGAAGCGCTTAACGCCGTGAGACCGATGGTATCGACGGCCTGTGGACAACTGGTTGACACCCTGCTGGACCGTCGTCAACATCCCCTGATCCGCCGCCGAATTCCATTATTGTTGGGACAAGCCGACAACGAACGCGCTGTGCAAGGCCTGACCTTCGGTCTCCAGGATTCGGAGCTGGATGTGCGCTTTCGCTGCGGGGAGGCATTAGGGCGAATTAAAACCAACTATCCCCACCTGCCGGTTGACATTTCGGCTATCTGGAAATCTGTCTACCGTGAAATCGCACATATTAAAGGATCGGGTTACCGGTCAACCCAAGGGGTCGAACCGTTGCGCCATCTGTTTAATCTCCTCGGAATTATTTTTGGCATG
>JAHEHB010000221.1 GCA_024644775.1 Deltaproteobacteria bacterium | reverse complement strand
CAGAACCGGTGCGAAATGCGCTGTGCATTTCACAGATAAATGGAACAAGGGTTCTAATATCACGAACCGGTTACACAGGGGAGCCCATCTGCTTTGAGTTGTTTGTTGAAAGCAACGCTGCCCCGACTATCTGGGATCTCCTGATAAAGCGAGGAGCTTCGCCGGTTGGTCTTGGTGCAAGGGATACACTCCGGTTGGAAGCCGGCCTTCCTCTCTTTGGTCATGAATTCGGGATTGATTCTGAAGGAAAGGAAATACCGATCTTTTCATCTCCAATGGCTAAATTTGCCGTGAGCTTCTCACCTTTAAAGGGCGAATTTGTGGGTAGAAAGGCCCTTCTTAAGCAGTTTCACGCTTTTGAGAAAATACTCAACGAAATCTTTGACGACATCGATGACCTTCCTCGCGTAGCGCGCCCTGTTAATTTGATCGGAAAAGGGGTGGCGCGTGCCGGCAGCAAAGTTTTCACGGATAATCAGATGGTTGGCTATATAACCAGTGGTACCATGGTGCCCTTCTGGCAGTTTCATGGGGAAGGACTATCCTCTCAAATAACCGACCAGAAAGGGATGCGCGCCATCGCTTTAGCGCTTTTGGATAGCCATCTTTTAGACGGTGAATCTGTTGAAGTCGAAATTCGGGGAAACCGTATTCGAGGAAAGATCGTTCCGTATCATCTAAGAAGTGAAGCCCCTCCCAATGCCCGAGCGATTCTCTGTGACCCCCTTTCGTATAGATCGATACCATTTCTCAAAAGCAAACCGTTGGAGAGCGTACAATCGCTTATTAAAGAGGCAGTCGAGAATACACGTTGGCGTCAGCAAAACTGCATCAATCTGATTCCTTCCGAGCAAACCGCCTCAGCAATGGTTCGTCTGTTATCTATCATGGATCCATCCGGGCGATATGCCGAACACAAGGCAATGAAGGCCTTTTGCGAAGCAGAGGTCTTCTACTATCAGGGCACAGATTTTATCTCTAAGGTTGAAGATCTCCTGAAAGGGCAATTGGCGGAGTTTTTGGGCTGCCGCCAGATTGAGACCCGCTTAATATCCGGGCAAATGGCAAATATGGTCGTGTTCAGCGCAATGGTGGATTTTTTGAATCGTGCCGACAGAAAAACCGAACAACGTCGAATCCGAAAGGTAATCAATCACCATATTATTAAAGGGGGGCATCTCAGTGCTCAGCCGATGGGGGCGCTGAGAGATTTTGTGGCTCGGGAGCCGAAAACAGAAAAGCCGGCTGTGGAAAATTTCCCGGTACTGGCCGATAACCCCTACCAGATCGACGTGGACGCCTGCCGGGACATCATCGAGGAACATCGCCCGGAATTGATCATATTGGGTAAAAGTATGACGCTTCACAAGGAACCGGTGGCCGAGATACGTTCCATGGTAAATGATCTCGGCATCGACTGCATTATCATGTACGATATGGCGCATGTATTGGGATTGGTGGGGCCTTATTTCCAAGAGCCCTTTTTGGAAGGCGCGGATGTCGTCACGGGATCCACCCATAAAACATTTTTCGGTACCCAACGCGGTATTATCGCAACCGACCATCCGCCCGAAGACCTCCGCTATCTCTTCTGGGAAGCCATCGAACGGCGAGCATTCCCCGGCAGTGTCAGTAATCATCATTTAGGAACTTTGCTGGGATTACTGATGGCTGCCTATGAAATGAATTATTTTCGTGATGAATATCAACAACGAGTCATCGAAAATGCGAAGTCCTTTGCCCGAGCACTCCATGAATGCGGTCTGGAAGTTGCCGGCGATCCGGACATTGCCTTTACCGAAACCCATCAAGTGATCGTAAAGGTTGGATATGCCAAAGGGCCGGAAATTGCTCGCCGATTGGAATACAACAATATCATTGTTAACTATCAAGCGGCGCCCGAAGAAGAGGGATTCACCGCTGCCGGCTCGCTACGGATGGGAGTGTCTGAAATGACCCGATTCGGTATGGCGGCGGAGCATTTTCAGACACTGGCCCAACTGATGCACGATGTCATCATCGAAAACAAAGCCGTCAAGGAAGAAGTATCCCGGTTTCGGAAACAGTTTCTCAAGATGAAATATTGTTTTTCCGGAAGCGACTATGATGATCTCGTTCAAACGCTTTTTGATCTCGTATAGCTACGAACGCGGATAAAATGAACCTTCCCGCGGCAAGTCACGGGGTATCTTTAAAGGTAACATTCATCCTATCGTAGCAAGCTGCGGGGAATCACACCCTGAGAGATTAAGAATCGACAATTTAAAATTTAAGGACTGAAAATAAAGAGGTAATAATGACAACAGTACAAGATATTATGACAACCGATGTCATCACGGTCTCTCCCGAGACAGAGATCGCTAAGGCTGCGAGTATTTTAATGAATAACAAAATAAATGGTATTCCGGTAGTGAAAGATGATAACGTCGTCGGCATCCTTTGCCAAAGCGATTTGATCGCTCAACAAAAAAAATTTCCGGTGCCTTCTCTCTTCTCTTTCCTGGATGGATACATCACGTTAACCTCAGGAAAACACCTGGAAAAGGAAGTTCAAAAGATTGCCGCCACAACGGTAAATCACGCCATGACCCCCGATCCGGTAACCGTCCAGCCGGAAACCTCCATCGAAGAGGTCGCTGCGCTGATGGTGGACAAAAACCTCCACACCCTGCCAGTGGTTGAGAGAGGAAAGCTGGTGGGAATTGTTGGAAAAGCGGATGTCCTAAAATTGCTGGTTTCCGGATTGAAGTAAAAAATCCAAAACATTTTTGTGCTGGGGTAGGGGGCGCCTACGCAACGCTGTGCACAATTGTTTAGATAGACCTCGCAAAGGCGAAAGGCTCGTATTGATCACTTCCCTGAAAGTGCGCCTGTCGATTATGATGTTTCTGCAGTATTTTGTCCTTGGCGCAACGGTCCCCATTTTCAGTCTATATCTTACTCGCTATCTTCAATTCAATGGCTTTCAGACCGGTACCATTCTATCCATGTCCGCGGTGGCCGCATTTGTCTCACCGCTTGCCGGTGCTTTTGTTGCCGATCGACTCATCAATGCAACCCGGCTCTATGGACTCTGTCACCTTATTGCCGGTATATTAATGGGCGTGTTGTCTTTCCGTAGTCGGTTCGAGGCGTTTCTTTTAATTTATCTGGCGTATATGCTCGTTTTTGGACCGACCCATGCGCTTTCCAATGCCATTACATTTCATCACCTGCGGGATTCGGAGCGCAGTTTTGGTGGCATTCGCATGTGGGGAACCATTGGTTGGATTGCAGTAGCGTGGTTTTTCGGTTTTTTCTGGCTCCGTAGCGGTGCTGATGTAACGACCAGTCGCCTTCCGGATGCATTAATATTATCAGCGATTTCCTCCATATTACTTGGATTATACGCATTTACGTTACCCGTTCGTCAGGTTAAATCGGTGAAGCTACGCAGTATCATACCTGTTGAATCCATTCGGATTATGGTTCGTCGAGATATTCTTTTACTATCCTTGATTAGCTTTTTAGTATCGTTTGTGAACCGCTTTTATTATTTTGGGACGGGACCGTTTCTTCGTCAGATTGGTTTTGATGAGTCGACCATTATGCCCGCAATGAGTCTTGGTCAGATTCCTGAGGTGTTTGCCATGGGGCTGTTGGGTCTCTTCCTTAAGCGATTTGGTCTCAAGCGCGTCATTACCATCGGTATTTTGATGGAATTGGGACGATTTTCATCGTTTGCCATCGGCATGCCAACGCTCCTTGTTCTTGTGGGAATTTCTTTTCACGGCATTGCCTTTGCCTGTTACCACACATCGGCGTTCATTTATTTGGACAGCCATTGCAGCAAAGACTCTAGATCCGGTGTGCACCAACTATTTGCAATTATTACATCGGGGTTTGGAAGTTTTTTTGGAAGCCTTATGGCAGGAAAAACACTCGATATGTTTACCATGGCAAATTCGGGAGGTACCAATTTTCGAAATTTTTGGGCGGTTCCTGCCGGATTATCTCTTTTTGCACTAATTGTTGTTATGGTATTCTTTAAAGAAAGAAAGACAGAAAAGAAGAATGGGATTTGAAATTTTTCATGAAAATGGTAAAAGTGGACATTATCTATAAAATGGAGGTGAATTATGGGAAATAACGGAAGTGTATTGGGATTTGTCGGTAGCCCCAATCGTGATGGTCGGACAAATCGATTGGTTACCGCTGCCCTTGACGGTGCTGCTCGAGGCGGCGCACAAACCGAATTGATTCAAATGGTAGATCACGTGGTTGAGGCTTGTAAAGACTGTATTCCCTGGGTCTGCAGGGAAAATTTAAAATGCACATTCGACGATAACGCATTTGAACTACTAAGTAAAAAGGTCCTTAATTGCGGTGCCCTTATCATTGGTACCCCCGTCTATTGGTGGGATACCAGCGGAATGATCAAATATTTTATTCTAAAAATGTTTCGAGTATACGCGCGCTCCGCCCCCCTTCAAGGATTGCCGGCATTCGGTATCGGAATTGCGGGAGGTACGGGAAATGGTCTCATTTCCGGATTACGCCCCGTGTACCACTTTTTCCAGATGATGCAAATGCGCTCCCTGGAGCCGGTGCCGGTTACACGGTTTAACTTCGATGCCGCCATGGATCGCTCAAAGCAACTCGGTGAGCAGATTGCGGCGATGGCCAAAGAACGGATTCCATTTGCCAGCTTGGAGGAGCGGTTGCTGTACTATGATGCGCTGCCTTACTTGGGATTGAGTCGGGCACAGGAACGACGCCTTTTAGCCGACTACGCGACTCAGGCGCTGCCCGTCGATTCTGACCCTCATATTGCAATTGGACTCGCAAAGGCCGATGCACTGGCTGCCGCCGGTAAGCGACTCGATTCGCTTACCGAAGTTACGAAAGTGTATGAGGCGGGGAACGACGCCTTTGAGGAAAAATAGGGAGAATCTGATATGGAAAAAAAGGCGCAACTCAAATGGACAGACCATCTGCAGTTTGTCGCACGAACGGGTAATGGCCCCGCCGTTATTATGGATCACCCGGAAAGCGGAAGCGGTGCCAGCCCCATGGAAATGGTCCTGATGGGAGTTGCCGGTTGTACCGCAGCGGATGTCATTTCAATTATGAAAAAAAAGCGCACCAATGTGACGGGGTTCCAGACGAATATTATCGGTGAACGCGCTGAAGAACATCCCCGACGTTACACAAAGATTACCATCGAATATATTATTTTCGGGAAAAAAATTAAGCCAAATGACGTCGAGCGGTCTATAGAACTTTCGACAACCAAGTATTGTGGTGCAATGGCTTCTTTAAACGCCGACTTTGAGCACACGTATCGAATCGTTGAAGAGAAAGAATAAACCGGTTTAAAAAAAAATTTGTTCGAAAGGACAAATGATATGCAGATTTCCAATTATCTCCAGGCGACGGAAAGATTTGAAATTCAAGCCTATAAGCGACCCAAAGATTTTAGAATATTAAAAGAAAGCCATGTTGCTTTCTCGGGAGCACCCCGGAACCATCCCTATGATCCTGAAAAGGTCATCTTAGTCGTTGATCCGTTCAGTACCAGCACATTTTATTACGAATTTCAAACAGACGATATCGCTTACGTGGAAGAACTTCCGAGTCTCGTAAACCTGGAAGGAAAAGCCATCACCATGGTCAGGCTATGGATCAAAAAAATGAGCGTTGGCGTCAGGTGTACCCCATTTATTGTTGCCGAGACAGGATTGACCTCGAAAACAAACAAATAGCAACCTTGGAGTGATGGTGTATTGGGGTAATGTATTAATTGTTTCGTGTTGCGAGTTGTGGGGTGTATGTTAAGGGCGGAAGTATCCAGCTCGCAACTCGTAACCCTAAACGGGTGACCTATTCATCCATTACTCCGACTCCTCAAAAATCCAAATGTACTGGTTCATTGCTCTCATTTCAGCGTTTTTATTTGGAATAGCAACCCCTTTTAGCAAAGTTTTGCTGGAAGAGTTGCATCCGTTTTTATTAGCAGCACTGTTCTATTTGGGAGCTGCAATTATTTTACTACCCAAAAGTATCTCTCTTCAGATTCATTCCCCAATTGAAAAACTCTCCAGACCAGATGTGCTGAATTTATGGGGAAGTCTTTTTTTCGGGGGCATGGTCGGGCCGGTGTTTTTACTGTACGGATTACGGTATACCCAAGCAACCAGTGGATCATTGCTTTTAAATCTGGAAACCCCCGCAACCGCACTGCTTGCCTATTGGTTTTTCAAAGAAAACATCGGTCGTCGAGTCGCCGTATCGAATATGGGAATTGTCTTTGCGGGCATGATCCTGACATTTGAAGGAACATCATTCCCGGGATTGGGTGGTGTGTTGATCGCTGTTGCCTGCATCGCGTGGGGGTTGGATAACAACCATACCGCCTCGATTCACAATATCGATCCTGTGAGGTGTACGTTTCTGAAAGGCATTACGTTTGGTACGGCGAATTTGATCATTGCCTCGCAATGGATATCTACCTGGCCGACGTGGCGAATAATTTTCTTTGCACTATTGATCGGTGCCTTCTCATATGGCCTCAGTATTGTGTTGTATATTTATTCGGCGCGTGAACTGGGTGCCGCAAGATCGCAGATGATTTTTTCATCCGCCCCCCTTTGGGGGGTCATTGGTTCTCAACTGTACTTAGGGGAACAATTTCATTTCTTTCAACTCATTGCTGCTTCGTTGATGATCGGAATGTTCATCATTCTCTACACGGAAAAGCATAGTCATATTCATCGTCACACGGCGATTGAACACGTTCATCGACACGGGCATGGAAAAGACCATCACAAACATGCCCATGAAAAAGAGGCGTCCCAAAATGAAAACCATACGCACCCGCATGCTCATGTACCCAAAACGCATGGCCATCCCCATCATCCGGATTTACATCATCGGCACGATGAGGACGAAACATAGGAGTCTGTAATTATAATTTGTCAAATAAGAAAGGAATAATAGTCATGTCGCTTTGGGGAGGCATTGAAGCGGGAGGAACCAAGTTTGTCTGTGCCATTGGCACCGGCCCCGATAATTTACCGGCTGTAGAAGAGTTTTCGACAACAACACCGGACGAAACCATCGGCCGTGCCATAAAATTTTTCAAACAGCAAACGAATCAAGCTGAATCGCTAAAGGCCATCGGCATTGGATCTTTTGGCCCGGTCGACCCAGACCCGACTTCACCAACCTTTGGCTATATAACCAGCACCCCCAAGCCAGGATGGTCACATACCGAGTTTGCGGGAAGAGTGAAAAAAACATTAGATGTCCCGGTTAGATTTGATACGGATGTAAACGCGGCAGCCTTGGGTGAGCATAAGTGGGGTGCTGCCCAGGGACTTGGCACGTTTGTTTATCTGACGGTTGGGACCGGTATTGGTGGAGGGGCCATGGTCCATGGAAAACTGACACACGGTTTGGTCCATCCGGAAATGGGACATATTCGAATTCCGCACGATTTAGGGGAGGATCCTTACAAAGGGCTTTGCCCATTTCATGGTGATTGTTTGGAAGGGCTCGCCACCGGCCCGGCAATTGAAGACCGGTGGGGACAGCGTGCTGAAACGCTCCCAGTCGATCATCCGGCCTGGTCTCTGGAAGCGTATTATTTGGCACTCGGACTGGTCAACATGATTTGCATTCTTTCACCGCAACGCATTATTCTGGGTGGTGGTGTTATGAAACAAACTCATCTTTTTCCGCTAATACGAACCCATGTAAAAAACCTTTTGAATAAATATATAAAGGACCCAACGATCCTGGAAAAAATAGACGAATATATCATGCCACCGAAATTGGGCAGTAAAGCTGGCGTGCTGGGAGCCATCGCGTTGGCCCAGGAGGTAAAAAGTTGACAATATACCGCTTTTCCGTTACTAAATTTAAATGTGTTGCATTGATAAATTCGAAATCCCCTCCCCGTTGATTTGGAAACAGCTATGATTATCGGGCTTGATGTGGGGGGCACACACACCGACGTTGTGTTGCTTGGAAATGACGGCCTCATCAGCGAAATAAAGGTCCCCACCGAATCAACAGACCTGTTCGGCTCTGTCCTCAAAGGTCTTGATGCCGTAACAGAAGGCATCGATATAAAAGAAATCCAGCGAGTCGTTCTCAGCACAACCCTTACCACCAATGCGATCGTACAAAATAAGTTTCCACCGGTTGGCATGATTGTTTCCGGCGGGCCCGGTATGGATCCTGAGTTTTTCAGAACCAATCAGCAGTATTACACCGTTGCCGGCTCCATCGACCACAGAGGTCGTGAGATTCAGCCAATCAATACCCGAGAAATAAAGGAGATCGGTAACCGATTGAAGGCTGAAGGGATCCGGTTTGTCGGGGTGGTGACAAAATTTTCGATTCGAAATTCGAAACATGAATTTGAAATCGGAGAAATTTTAAAAGACTTTGTCGAAAAGGTTTTTTTAGGGCATCGAATTTCAGGAAGCCTCAATTTCCCGCGTCGCATCGCTACCACTTATTTGAATACCGCCGTTTACCCAATCCATAAGGAATTCTATGCGGCAGTTGAAAAATCTCTTGAAACCAGAGGGCTTCGGTTACCGATCCGCATTCTTAAGGCCGACGGTGGGAACATGAAATTTGAAGCCTCCGTTGAATATCCGGGACAAACCATTCTATCCGGCCCGGCGGCCAGTGTGATGGGATCCATTGCTTTTGCTGGAGAGAACGGGGATAGCCTGGTGATGGATATTGGCGGGACGACAACGGATATGGCGGTCCTGATCGATAGGGTTCCGATGTTGGATCCTCTCGGCATCCAATTGGCCGGTTATCGAACCTTGATTCGCTCT
>JAHEHB010000017.1 GCA_024644775.1 Deltaproteobacteria bacterium | reverse complement strand
TGTTTGTATTCGGAGATACATTGAGAGGTTCAACGGGTGGCGGGATCGTAAGCAATGATCGCTTAAACGGTCTTTGCCATAAAACCGAGCGGACGAAATGGGTACCGCTTAAAACGATGGCACTAAGATACGACGGTGGCAAGGCCATTGGGTTTTCGATTGCGATATAGGCTGCTTTCACTTCAGGCATGGCTAGATCATCCAAAGACGTTACGACGGTTCCACTCATTTCATCCGGTGTTACGGTAAAGACAATGGTGTCGCTTCCGGTTTTGAAAAATCGAACCATCGTACGGTGTTGGGGTAAGTATTCCATCACATCGATGGCCTCGAAGGGTTCCGGACCGAAATAGGTAAGGATATCTGCCGGGATATTTTCAGGCCGATTATTTTTTGCCTCTTCTCTTAGGGATCGATATTCGGAAATGAGATTTTGGTAGGCTTCGATTTGCGATAAATTTCTATCACTACTCGAAACAATAGCATCGGCTAGGGCTTCGGCGGTGGCGGCCACCCCTAACAGCATCATCACGTGTTCCCGGGTACGGTTATCGGATGTGTTTCGAATTCTTTCAGACAGGTTTCCACCGGATTTGCCGATTGTCGAGTGAACCAGTTTCTCTTCGCGAGCCAAGGAATCAGTCAGGTATTGTTTCTGCTCGCCTTTTGCCGAGGCGAGCTCCCTGCGCAGGGAATAGATTCGTTTCAGCCGGGGATACAGGTCGCGGTAGAGGATTTTTTCTGAATCCGATATATCTGCCAAAAAGGGGGCCATGCGATGAAATCGTTCCAGCTCTGAAAGATACTCCGCAAGATTAAAGGCTTCCTCGATTTTTTCTTCTTTGACGAGTTCAAGAACCAGTGGACCCAATGCGGAAGTGATTTCCGCCTGCTCACATCCCGCCCGTAATATTGTTACGGTTTCCAACGCTTGAACCGCGTCTTTATAGTTGTTGAGCCCGACATATGCTCTCCATTGCAAATCCGGTAGTAACCCGTTCTTTGACAATTCCAGCGTCTTATTAAAATGCGCTGCGGCTTGTTTGGTTTCGCCGACTGCTTGCGCCACGCGGGCGATGTTCAGGTGAAGTGCGGCGAGCAACGCCAATGTCTTTCGGTTGCGGCGGTTCAACTGCTTCTCAAGCAATTGAATCCCTTTGGCAAAATGGACGCCCGCAGATTGTAGATTTCGCATATACAGAGCGTCTTTTTCGAGTTTGGCGGTCTTAGGCTCGTTTCCCGAAAGATAGTACGTGCCCATCGTATTGTGAAACTTCGGTGCAACCGGTTCCCGTGTCGCAGGCGGCAACGTATCTAACAAATGGCTGGCTTTTCGATCCGCGAGGGCTATTTGAACGAGATACTGTCTTCGTTCGGCCACTTCCTGCGGTATCTTTTGAACCACACGGGCCATGTTGGTAACGTTGATGGCGGTGCTGACGGCGTTTTCCATTTTAAACGTTAAGTCTGCAGAATACCGGAAGTAATCAAATGCTTCTGAATATTTATTTCTTGCCGCTGCCAGATGACCTGCCCGATGGTACAACAGGGATACACCAAATAGGTCTTTGTCTGAAACCGGTTGATCGGGGGGATATTGGATGAGCTGCTTTACCATTGCTTCTTCTGCGGGCAAAAGTTCATCCAACTCAATATGAATGCGTGATAAAAAGGATTCTGCGATTCGTTTTTCCTGTTCTGCGGAAAAACCGTATGCTGCTTGTGTGCTTTCAACGGCTTCAAGGGATACCTGGGTAGACATGCTGATAAGGCCTTTTTTTGGTTCACTACTTTTTTTAGGCACCCCGTGATCATCGATCAGTTTATGGGTCTCTCTAAAGGCTTTTTCAGCCGCTTTTAGTGTGTTTCGACGGTTTTGCCCCGATACGTTCTCGGCTTGCCGATAGGTATTGTACGCGATGGCTCTCTTGTTTCGTGCGAGATTTGTGGTGGCACCGAGTCGTTGATTGAGCGAAAACACAGATTGAAATGTTTCCATGGCCTGCTGCCAGTTATTGTCTTCCTGATAGGCAAGTGCAAGCCGATCCAGCATTTCAACTTTTAACACGATTAAGCGTTCGGGAAACCGAAGTGACTCCTCTACTTTTGCCGAGAACGTTGAGAGGCTCCGTTTTACTTCCTGATGAGAGAGGTTTCTGTCTTCCAGGCGTTTTGCCAGAGAGACGATTTTGCGATTCAGTTTTTTTTGTTCGGATAATAACGCCTCGACGGCTGTTTTGTAGGTTTCCCATTTACTTGCGGGGGGTGCCTCACCCGATCGCGTCACCTGGGACAATCGACGGTTGATGTCAGATTGGGTTTTTGCAATCGCTTTTGCATCACCTGAAAGCGTTGGATGGTTCTGCGCGGGTGCAATCACCCGGTCCATCACGTAGCGAACAATACGGTCGAAAGCATCGGAGGCCGCCTTGGGATCCATTTGTGCATCGATCAGATCACGGGCTTTTTCGAACGCCGCGATGGTCTGCTTGGTTTCTTTTACTTGGAAAGCAGCCGCACCAAATCGCCTGAAATAAAGGATTTGCGTATTCTTATTTTCAAACGGCTGCCCGGATTCCAGCCGTTGCGTATAATGATTAAATGCCTTGCCATATTGGCCGAGCTGAAAATAAATATTTCCTAAATTTAGTTGAAGGTCCGCAGCATTTTTTGGATATTGTTTTGCATCATTCAATACAAAGGCTTTCTTGTAAGATTCTAGCGCCTTTTCCAGAAGATCTTTCTCGCCGTACACCGTCTCCAAGGTTTCCTGAACATAACCAAGCGTCTGGTGAAAGTAGGCATTTTGGCCATTTTGTTCGATGGCAGAAATCAAAAGATCTCTTGCCTCTTTAAGCGCACCCTTATTCGACAAATATGTGAGGCTGAGTGCGGTTGCATAAATAGCGACAACATTATTCGGTTGCTGTTCCTTCTGTGCCCGATAGGCGGAAAGCACATTCCCGATATCGTCGAGAGATGCCGCACATTTAATGTACCCTCGGTGGGCATCTAAATTTGTAGGATCGTAGTCGATGATTGTCTTAAATTTGTTTCGAGCCGAATAGATTTCTCCCATACGATACAGGAATTCACCGGATGCAATGGATTTCCGAACAAAACCCCTTCTTGCAAGCTGGTAAATTTTGTCCGAATAAGGTCTATCAACCATTTCGACTTCGTATAGATCGAGTGCTTGGCGGAATCTTTCTTCTTTGTAAAGGATTTCTGCTAAAGCGAGCCGTGCCACTGCCGGTTGTGTCCGGATCCCTTTGTGTGAGTCTAATACCTGCTGGTAGGCGCGTTTGGCTTTTTGCCATTCATCGGCTTCAAAATATAGATCTCCGATACGATTGAGTGCGCCGGCAGACAAGTACGGAATGGTCGATCGATTGTCTTCGACTAAACGTCGCAGAGATCTTAATTTGTCATCGAGACTTTGGTTCTCATCACTCGATAGGGTCATATTCAATAGTTGCGATACTGCATTTTCGGGCCACGGATCCACATGAGGATATGTTTTCATAACCGTTAAATAGGCCGTGTAAGCATCTTTGGGTCGCCCCGTTCGCAGATATATGGTGGCCTTTAGCATCCGTGCCTCAGCTGCTTCGTCCTCCTGTAATGGATGGTTTTGGATGATAAGATTAAGTAGTTTGTCTGCCTGAATCAAAGCAGAAGCGGATTTTTGATAGTCGATGAGAAGTCTTGCGCTTTCGATATCGGCTCTGGCTTGAACATTGGGGTGTTTGCTCGCTGCAATCTGTTTTAATCTTGATTGGGTTTGGGAGATGATATTCTTTCGAGGCGCTCTTTCTCTTTCACGTTTCAATTTTTCTTTGGCCTGAATGATAATCTGCTCGATCTGAGACAGCGCGACTTCCGGTTGAATCCCAGGATAGGCCTCACTGATATGGCGGAATATCCAATCGGCTTCAGCCGGCATGCCAAAGTTCAAATAAAGTTTTCCGATCTGGTATGCAGCCGTAGCAGAAACAGATGCCTCGGTTTGATATTTTTCCAAAACTTTATAGTAGGCTAAGAGGGTCCGTCGAGGATCGGAGGGAATTTGCCTGGAAATTTCTTTGGCAAGCAGCAATTGTTCCTTGCCACTCTTCATTGAGTGTATTTCGCCGACAGCAGTCAAAGACCAGCAATTCTGGGTTCCTCCAAGATTGGAGATAAAGACAAGCTTCCCGCCGCCGACGCTTGGCTGAAAAGCGCTGTATCCAGACGGCGTAACCGGATAGGAGTGGCCAGGGGTTTGGGGATCGATTCGATAGATCCCTGCATTGTCGCCTGTGGTCACCGAACCATCGCCATTTGTATCGAAGGCAAACCGAGAAAATAAAACATGGGAACCGTCTCCTTCGATGAACCATGTCGGGAAAAAATCCAAATAAGGTCCATACGTCAGTTGTTTTACGGTTTTGTCTCCAAATCGATAGAGGAAGATGTCGCCGGCTGGATCCTTTCGATACGAAACAAACGCGATTGTTTCGCCGTCTGGTGAAATGGACGGAAACGCACCATCCCCACCGGTGTCTAGTAATCGTATTTTTTGGGGCTCCGGCCGATCGTTAAGATCAATAGCGGCAAGACGGCTTTCTGCGGTACCGGTTGTTTTTTGATGAAAATACAAAACGTTTCCGTCCGGGGAAAAGCAGGGGCCTCCGTCCTGGGTCTCCCTTCCGGTCAGTCGAATCGGTATGGCGCCTTTGGATTGGAGATCGAGTAGATAAATATCTCCTTTTACATCATAGGCGGTTCCCACATAACCGATAAAACGATTATCTGGAGAAAATGTCGGAGCGTACTCACTGGTGAGATCACTTGTCAGCTTTCTCGGCAGTTTAGCTACGGACGGATCGACAGGGCGCAACCAAAGATCCGTGCTACCCTCCGGACCGGATGCATATACCAGCCACTTCCCATCCCGCGATATCTCAGTATATAAAACAGAATCCGTTTCTGCGGTTAGTTGAACGGGCAGGTTGTAAGGCAGAGGCTTTGGGCCGGATCGTTTGTCCGAAGCGGTGGTTGCGGAAACCCACCCGGTTCCGATAACGGAAATGAAAAACACGTAAAAAATGATTCGTATAAAGACACTTGGTCGCATTTGATAATGTATACTCCAAATTTTGATTCAGAATTCTTTAGTCTTTTACAATCCACTTACCATCTTCGGTTTGTATTTTTTCTCCCGGAAGCGCATTCTCTCCATTCAGATTGCCGAATATCTTCTGAATCTTCGGTAAATCTTCTTCCGTTAGGTTTTCATTTATCTCAATAACCCGCTGCATCAAAACCTGTCTTGCTTCATTGACTTGGGCGACGATCGTATTAAATTCTTCGGGTTTAAAAGCCGCGGCATATGCCGTTAGATCCTCGGGTACACTCTCTTTTCCCATGGGAAAAGAGGTGAGCAGGCCGCTGTTGTCTTCGCCGATCCATCTTAAACGTTTGAATGCATCAATGTCATCCGCGTGAAAGGCCTGAACTTGCATGGCTTCTACCACATCCTTGTGCTCTTGGCTGTGCGCCGGGGGTTTGCGAATACGACCCTGGGAATCGACGCCTCGAACAGATGCTGCTAATAGCATTTCTTTATCCAGGGAATTGTAGGTTCCAAGAACCTGATTTTCCAGCGTCGTCCGTTCACTGACCACATCGACCTTCACTGTTGCAAGGCTACACCCAGCTAAAAAAAGAAACACGATGAGACATGGCATCTGTATGTGTTCTCTTTTCATTCGATTTATTCCTTTTTGTGTTTATGTCGTTAATGTACAAAGTTTATCTTTCCGCTTTTTTCAACGGTTACCTGCTCTGCTGAAAGGACACGAAGCGCTCTGATGACCGGATCTAACTGAACGAGGTACCGGTCCAAACGATTTAGCCCGGATAGGTTCGTAATGTTAAACCGGGTCAGATGCGGAAGGGCGATCGTAGAGCCTTTTACCTTGACTTCGCCTTCTAAAGAGAGATTCCCGTTTTTTATTGCAAGTTGAAACCACCGTGGTGAGCCGCTGCGAAGCAAATTTCGCTGGGATACAATCACCTCATTGCTTTCATAAGGGTCTAAAGCATACAAAATTCTTTCCAGCGCCCGTGTACCGATGCGATTGAATATAATACTCGCTTCTAACTGTTCAAGCACGGGTGCGAGTTGCGTTGACAGAGGAAATCGTATAGATACCTGTCCGTTCAGCTCTGTCTCACTTGCGGCTTCAGTAGCCTGGGTGCCCGGAATGAGCTGATTGACGTTAATACCGGAGAAATTAAGCTGATTGTGAACAAAGTAACCGCCGGATTTTCGATAGACTGAGACCGAACCGAGAATGGTTCCCCCCAACATGTTGAACTGGAAGTAATCCACATTTGGTAAACCGTTTTTAAGCTGATAATCTAAAATCGCGGCGGTGATGTCCAATGGGAGTTGTAATAGCCGGATCCGGGCAGATTCAAAAGACAACGCGTACGGGGCATGCAATCTTTTTTGAAGGCGTTCTAAAAATTGCTGAGTATCCGCATTCTCGGACCCTGATACTTCCGTCTGTATGTTCGTTACTTCATCGGATAGAAAGCGGTTCACGGGTTTTCCTCTCGATGCTCCCTGATCGATACGGACTTTTTTCTTCAGATTTAAATCGAGCTGTAACTTTTTGATCTGAATATCTTCTCCCAACTGAATATTTATTTCCGGGCTTCGGGCCCATACGCCGGCTATGATCTGTTCACTGGGAATCAGCTGCACATCGGTCCCTAAATCGATACTCCCGTGGATATCGTAGTCTTTTGGCAGCCAGGATAAATCTGCCCCCTTTTCAATACTGAGATTCGCAGTTAGATTACCACCCATTAATTCTAACATCCGGGGAAGGGCAGGGCCCGCTTGTTTTTTTAAAACTCGATCGAGTCCGTTTAACGAAATTTTTATTCGTTCTTTCATGCGATAGGGCATAATTTCCGCAGACTGAGTCAATACGGCAGAATTCAGATCCTTGTGTTCTCCAAATATCTCCAGACGGGCCGTTATCGGTTTTTTAAGGTGACCCAGACCTGGAATATCTTCAATTTCTCTCAACTCCATATCTGCCTTTAGTTTTCCGGATCGATCATAATTTGAAAATTGATACAGAAAGGACGGGTTTGTCGCAATACGCCCGACTTTTAGTTTTTGGCCGTCTTTAAATGTGAGATCAACGCCTATATTTTGGATATTACATGACAAACGCGCTGTATTAATAAAGGCGAGATCCTTGTTTAATTTATAGGCTGGAGCGGCCATAAGGGCTTTTATCTCTTTTTGTCTCGGCTGTCTTCCGGAAACGTTCCAGTCAATTTTCGAGCTTCCGGATAGTGCAATATTTTCGCAAAGGTTTTTCAGAAGCTTTTCGACCACCGGCGTCAATTTGCCCATCTGCACATCCGCGCTTCCTTGAGTTTGAAAAGAGGTGTTACCGGTACTTTTTGCATCGGCTGAAACGTTGAGGCTCAATACGGGATCTAAAGTCACACGGGATCGAAACTTTCGAATGTCCAAATCCAATGGTTTCAGTCCATGGAACGTGAGATCAGAAGCGCTGGCGTCAACATCAAAACTGTTGAACCTGTTGTCGTTGAATTCTATTTGGGAGCCGGTGATATGGAGCTTGTCGAGTATAACGTTACCGTTGGAATTTGATTCCAGCGATCCATTGGCGGTAAAAATCTGCTTTATATTCTGAATTCGTGCCATCGTAACGAGTTGGATTTCTTCCAAAGCAAGCGATTGTTCAATAGAAAATTGCGAAACAAATCCCAAGATCGCGTGCTTCGATTTCTTTATCCCGTCTGCCGTCACCACTAGTTTTGGTATATGCAACCGCTTTAATTGTACGGGATTACTCCCCTGTAATTGCAAGGCGTTTAGACCTACAGTGGTCGATAATTCCAATTTTTTCGGGAAAAAACCGGATGCGGCTTCGATGCCGTCTGTTTTGACGCTCAATAGGGGAATTTCCAATTGATCGATTTTCAGTTGACGCTGTTGATCGCCATTGTGTTGTAAATGAGATAGGGTGACGGATGTCTGAAGATCCACATTGCCAACCGCTGTTTTGTCCGACAATGGAGCGATATCCCCCTGAATATCCAGTTTTGTAATATCAAGCTTCTTCAGTAATAGATTTCCGCCTTGGTTTTTCAAGTCATCGATATGGATTTCAGCAGCGAGTCTTAGTTTACCCGGGTCCATACCTTCCGATAGCTGGGCATTTACATCGAGTCGGGGTATTTGCAAATTGTTGACAGTGAGGTCGTTGACTTTAAGGCTTGCAAATCCACACGCAGACTGCAGGGTTATTTTCTGTGGATAAAGATCGTCCAGTAACACGTTAAGGTTCTTTATTGTCACTGCCAAACGGTCCCATTCGGACATAAAATCGGCTGATTGGGTATGGATACGGCCAGAAGGAATCGAAAGTGAAACCTCTTTTATGTCGATCGCATGGCTGCCGGTAGGAAACGTTCCTGTAACAACTGCCTCCGACAGCCGAACAAGCGCCGGGCTGCCATCCCCGAAAGAAACGGAGAATGACTGAGGGAGCAAGGGGGTGAATGTGCCAAGGAGTTCTCTTAAATCTAAAGACGAATCTTTTAGTCTGATCTCTGTCTTAGGGGACGGGTCGCTCAGTTGTGAGATTGTACCGCTCCAGTGGAGATAACTTTGGTCAAGAAATTGAAATTCCGCTTTTTGAATGGTAACCGTATCCTGGGTGGTGATAAACTCTCCTGCTTGCGTAACCCCAAATTTTACAGGGCCCACTGTTTCGCCCTGTACCAGATCTCCCGACAGCGTTAGATTTGAACCGACCAATTGGGTCTCAAAAACGATGGTTTGCTGAAAATTTCCGGAGGTCTGGAGTTGAAAGGTAACATCGCCGGTTATTTCTGTATTCGCGAGTGATGACGGAAAAAAAGGTTCCCACACATGCCATAGTTGGGACAGATCCGCGACCCCATCGCTTTTGATAGTCCCGGTTGTCAGGTCTCCGTGGAGATTGATTTGTGTCCCGGGAAAACTGGCAGTCATGTTTAAGGAGGCTGTTTTTAAATCGATGTTCCCGTCAGGCGTAAAGAGGTTTCTACCTGAGATTGCCACATGGATTGGAGGGGCTTTTTTTCCATCCATTTCCATGGTGGAGGTCATCTTTAACGAAACCGGTGCTGAAAAAATCGATGGTACATCCAGGTGGATGACCCCATTTTTTAGCGCCATCTTTCTGTCCTGAAGACGGTCGACTACTACGAGGTTTATTTTCTCAAGATGTATTCCGCCCTGAAGGTCCAAAGGTAGGGTGAATACACCTGTTTCTGTTGTCGATTCCTCTTTTTGCGGCATTACAGAGGACAGCAAGGCTTCCCAGTTTGTTTTTCCGCCCTCGTCTCGAATAAGCTGTAGATCCAAGCCATCAAGATTTAGATAAAACCGAAAAACGCGATCCAGCAATTTCCGAAAATCGATTGAAAAATATAAATTATTTATAAATAATATCGGTTTGTTAGAATATATAAAATCATCTTTTACTTGAAGTTTTTTTAGTTCGATTCCATCTGACCAGCGCCACACGATCGCTTGAATATGCACCGGTCGGCCAATGGTGTCGGTGGCCTGTGTTTCCAATACTTTTTTGAACCATTGTGTAGAAACGATCCCGGGCAGCGACAGGAGGGCGCCCATCAAGAGAGCGGAGAGAGACACGATAACGATAAGAACGGAAAAGAGGAGTTTCCGGAGGATTTTCGGTTTGGGTTTTGGCTCGGTCATAGAAAAATATTTTCATCGATCGTTATTATGTATTTAATTCCTTAAGAATATAAGCCAAATGGGGTGAAATGTCCACTTTTTCGAGACGTATAATTACTTGATATTTTCAGCAACTGTCCCTAAATTGTCATAACGAGCATATCAACGAATTGACTTTTTCTGAAGTCACAAAAATACATGTTGTGTTTTGAAGGAGTGACGTCATATGGAATCGTTTGAAGAGAATCGCTGCCAATCAGCAGAACGAAATAAAACGAGAGACCAGCAAGAGATTGCCGTTCAGGGGACCTTGCAAAAAATAAAGAACAAGTATCTGGTTATGAGCGGTAAAGGCGGTGTGGGAAAAACCAGTGTATCGGTAAATCTTGCCATTGCATTGGCAAATAAAGGCTGCAATGTCGGGATAATGGATGTTGATATCCATGGGCCGGATGTGCCCCGAATGCTTGGGCTTCAGGGGCAGCTAAATTTAAGTGAAAATCAAAAATTGACGCCCTTGCGCTGTTCGGAAAATCTAAGCGCTGTATCGCTGGAATCGTTAATTCCGAATAAAGACGATGCGATTATATGGAGGGGGCCGATGAAACATAACGTTATCCGGCAATTCGTTTCAGATGTGGAATGGGGAAAACTCGATTACTTGATGATCGATTCTCCTCCCGGGACGGGTGACGAACCATTGACGGTGGCCCAAACCGTATCGGATGCAAAAGCAATCATTGTCACAACCCCTCAAGAGATATCATTAGCAGATGTCCGGAAATCCATAAACTTTTGCAATACCGTTAAGATGGAAGTTTCTGGCATCATCGAAAACATGAGCGGTTTTGAATGCCCGCATTGCAGTGAGAACATCGATCTGTTCGGTTCCGGCGGGGGAGAGCGAACGGCTCAAATGTTTGGGATTCCGTTTTTGGGGAAGATACCCTTTGACCCCAAGGTCGTCACCTGCGGCGACGCTGGGATGTCCTATCAGGATACATATCCGGATTCTCCGGTTACACGGGCATTTGCCGATATTGCGAAAAACTTTAGGAACCTTGGGGTTTGATCCAGTCGCCATCCGTACGGTAGGGGCTGGTTGTTTCCCTGAGCGCTGTTTTTTGTTCAATAAAGCGGGCTTTCATGCCCTTGAGCCACTCTCTGTGTTTTAGTACGCCTTCTTTGGTCAAGAACAGTTCGTGGCCGCTTCTTTCAATATGAAACACGGGAACACCGTCTTGATACGACATACCTCCTGAATTACTGCACAACATACAGCGGACGTTTTCTCCGTCAATAAACCGAAAGGTATCACTACCGCATAAGGGGCAAGTTGGTGTCTGTTTTTTTGCGATTGCGCCAAACAATGCTGCCGCCAGTTCGGATGCGACTGTTTTATTTTCAGCATTGAGAAAGATTTCCCCGGGTAATGCACCATACACCATTTTACACAATTTGATTTCAGATAACATGAGTTTTAGAAAACTTTCGATACCGAGCATGGTGTAGCCTTCCCTGCCCACAATCCCCGCGATACCGACCCCCACAGAAGGTTTTCCCCACAGTTTTTCGGTATGGGCGTAAAAGGAAAGACCCCGGTCGAGAAAAATTTTTAAACATCCGTTTGGACCCAGAAAATAGGTTGGGGCAGCCAAAATTAAAGCGTCTGCATCGATGATCTCATTTAATACGGTATGAAAATCATCCGTTTGAGGGCAACCTTCTTCATCAAATAGGCATCGGTAACATCCACGACACGGGAGCAGATTAAAATCCGATAAGCGCAGCAATTTTAGCCCATGAGGCTCAATAATATTTCGACTGATTTCCTTTACCATAATCTCACAGTTACCCAGCCGGCGGGGGGACCCTAGTATACCCAGTACTTTGTTCATGGATGATCATCCTTTTCTTGTGGCATGGTTTTCGAGCCAATTCCAAAACGTCCCAGTTTGTCCAATCTCTGTGTCAGATAAAAATTTTAATCCTCGAAATACTCCATGTATGCCTGTGGTTAAAATTTTTATCTTCTTTGACCTTGAACAAACTGAAACGTTGTGAAACAGGCTCTTTCATATAAATTTTAACGAGTGACTTGATCTCGATAAGCAGATACTTTATATAATAACGTCAATCATGTCACAAGATACAGTTGTCAAGACAGACATTCAACGAAATTCAAATGCCTCAGATGAAAATTAGATGAAAACATGATGCAGATTCGTCCCGATCTTCGTGTAGAGATTGCAGGTGTGAAACTTAAAAATCCTGTGATGACGTCCTCCGGAACCTTTGGGTATGCCCAGGAGTTTGAAAATTTCATAGATTTGAATCGCTTGGGAGCAATTATAGTAAAAGGGCTTTCACTAAAGCCGACCAAAGGTAATCCGCCCCCGCGGGTCGTAGAAACGGCATGCGGGATGCTCAATGCCATTGGTCTGGAGAATGTCGGTATCGATGCGTTTATTCAGAACAAGCTTCCGTTCATAAGAGCGCTTTCCACGCCGACCTTTGCAAATATTTACGGGAAGACGATGGAAGAATATGCTGAAATGGCGCGCCGTCTCGATGATATCAGCGATATTTCCGGACTTGAGGTCAACATATCTTGTCCCAATGTGAAAGCGGGTGGGGTTGCCTTTGGTGTGGATCCAAAGATGGCGCATGACGTGGTCAACGCGGTGCGTGAACAAACCCGACTGCCGGTAATGGTAAAGCTCTCCCCAAATGTCACGGATATTACCGATATTGCAAAGGCCGTAGAGGACGCCGGTGCGGATGCGATTTCGCTAATCAATACGATTACCGGCATGGCGGTGGATATTGAGACCCGGCGCCCGAAGCTTGCCAATACCACAGGTGGGCTTTCCGGGCCGGCCATAAAACCGATTGCCTTGCGGATGGTCTGGCAGGTGGTTCGAGCCGTCAAGATTCCTGTGGTGGGCATTGGTGGTATTTTGACAGCCCATGATGCCCTGGAGTTTTTAATTGCCGGCGCTGTGGCGATACAAGTGGGTACTGCAAATTTCGTAAACCCACACGCAACCATGGAAATCATCGATGGAATCTATGAATATTTAAGGGAAAGAAATATTCTTGAAATAAGAGATATTATCGGTACGTTGGAAGGATAAGTAATGCGATTTAAACTCAAACCGGAGTTTGTAAGGAGAAATGGAAATGAATTTCGAGAGCGTGCGGGATATCATCGATTTTGCCATTGAAAAAGAGATTGAGGCTGCCGTTTTCTATAAAGAGGCCAGTCAACAGGAATCCATGTCTGGAGCCAAACAGATGCTCATGGAATTCGCTGCAGAAGAAAAAAAGCATCACACGATGCTTGAAGAATTAAAAAACAAAGGTGTGGTGGAAGGGATTTCCGATTATAAGTTTCGTTGGATTCCAGACATTAAACGAAGCGATTTTGTTGTTGAACTGGAATACAAACAAGGGATGGCATACCACGAACTTCTCATGCTCGCTATGAAGCGAGAAGAAAAGGCCTTGGAACTCTATAACCAGTTACTAAAAAAGGCGGAAGGTGAGCACAGTAAGAACGTGTTTAAAGTGCTTTGTCAGGAAGAAGCCAAACACAAATTGGCTTTGGAAACAAAATACGATGACTTTATGGCTGAAATGGGTGACTAAAGCGCCAATTTCGCAACGTCCCGGTTTGCCAAGTATAGAAAAATGAATAAAATTGTTAAAATCGAAGATGCGGTGGGGCTTTTACTGGGCCATGACGTTACGGAAATCCGGAAAAATGAATTTAAAGGCAGGGCATTTAAGAAAGGTCACAAAATCCGGAAAACCGATATCTGTCACTTTAGGAGGTTGGGAAAGCAGCATATCTATGTTTTCAATATCGAAAAAGGATACCTTCACGAAAATGATGCTGCCGCAGCGTTGGCGGACGCGTTTTGTGACGCGGGTGTCAGCCCCCAGGGTGAACCCGAAGAAGGAAAGCTGAAACTCATTGCTCAAATCGACGGTCTTCTTAAGGTTGATGTGGAGGCATTGACACAAGTCAATATGCTCGGGGAGGTGATGTGTGCTTCCATGCACAACCATTCGGTCGTAAAAAAAGGTGCAATGGTTGCCGCGACACGCGCAATTCCCCTGGTTATCCGGAAAGATCTTGTGGACAGCGCTGTTTCCATTTCTCGGGCTGTCGGTGGCCTATTTAAAGTCATGCCGTTTCGAAAAGCGAAAGTCGGCATTGTAATTACCGGAAACGAGATTTTTACCGGCCTGATCGTCGATCAATTCGAACCGATTCTACGAAAAAAGATATTCGATTTCGGTTCTGAAATAGTCGATGTCGGATTTGCGCCTGATGATGCAGTGGTCATCGGGGATGAGATAAAAAGACTTCTTGGTCTAGGGGCAGACCTTGTCCTCACAACAGGCGGTATGTCGGTCGATCCGGATGACGTCACTCGGTTGGGTATCGAAAAAGCCGCCGGCGAGTTGCATTTATATGGCGCACCGGTGCTTCCCGGCTCCATGTTTATGATCGGCTATGTAGGGGATACCCCGGTTCTGGGGGTACCCGCTTGCGGGATTTATCACGAAACGACCGTATTGGATCTTGTTTTACCAAGGATATTGGCCGGTGAAAAACTTGATAGAAAAGAGATCGCCCGCATGGGGCATGGAGGGCTCTGTTTAAACTGCCGCGATTGCAAATTTCCGGTTTGTCCTTTCGGTAAGTCATAGTGGGATGAATTGCATAGAAAAGGATTTGAACATGAAGATTCTATTTGCTGACAAGTTTCCCGAAAAGCATCTTGAAATACTCCAGGAGAAGGGGCATCATTGTGTACTTAAGCCGGAACTCGTGGCGGACGATTTGCCGGAAGCGATTGCCGGTTACGATGCACTTATCGTTCGCAGCACCCGAATTACGACAAATACCATTGAAGCCGCGGACCGTTTGAAGATTGTCATTCGTGCCGGGGCCGGAACAAATACAATAGACAAACAGACTGCCGCGAATAGAAGGATCTATGTCTGCAACGTTCCCGGAAAAAACGCAATTGCGGTCGCTGAACTTACGATCGGTCTGTTGCTTGCGATCGATCGTAGGATTCCGGATAATGTCATGGATTTGCGCCGTGGACATTGGGACAAGAAGCGTTACTCCGAGGCGCGTGGCGTTTATGGAAAGACGATCGGGATCGTTGGACTTGGTGCCATTGGGTTAGCGGTAGCAGAGCGGGCGAGCGCTTTTGGGCTAAAAATTCTCGCTATTCGTAAATCCGGCCGATCACGGGTAACAAAGACCCGTCTCGCCGAAATCGGTGTTGCGTTCGTAGACAGCCTTGCGGCATTGGCAGAACAGGTGGATATTCTTACCTTCCATGTTCCTGCGGCTGAGGAGACCAAGGGGCTGGTTGGACATGAACTGCTGGATTGCATGAAGCCGGGGACGATTATATTGAATACTTCACGGGGGGATGTGGTGAATGAAACGGCGTTGATTGCAGCCATGGACAAAAAGGGCATACGAACCGGGTTGGACGTTTACGCAGAAGAGCCCGCAAGCGGAACCGCAGCGTTTCAGTCAGCGCTGGCTCAGCACCCAAACGTTTACGGGACACACCACATCGGCGCTTCAACCGAACAAGCTCAAGACGCGGTTGCTGGAGGGGTACGCCAAATTTTGGATGCGTTCGAAGATGGTAGGATCCTTAACTGTGTTAACATGGATGTTTGAATGAGTCATAGGGCGGACGCGAACACCGCTCGGTTTGACTGAACCGGCACGAATTGCCAGCGAATAAGGAGAGCTTTCATGACAAAACGCATGTATAATTTTGCTCCGGGACCTTGCGCTCTGCCGCTGGAAGTCTTGGAAGAAGCGCAAGTGGAGTTCGTTGACTATCATGGGACCGGTATGTCCTTGATCGAAATGAGCCATCGAGGCAAGGAATATGATGCCGTGCACCATGAAACCATGAGCCTGGCATCCGAGATATTCCAAGCGCCGGACGAATTTGCCGTACTTTTTATCCAGGGTGGCGCGACACTGCAGTTCGGGATGGTGCCGATGAATCTTCTAAAGCCAGGACTGCGAGCCGCCTATGTCAATTCCGGATCATGGGCACAAGGTGCCATGGACGATGCCAAACACTACGGGGATACTTACACGGCTTGGGACGGTCAGGAGAGTGGGTACACACGGATGCCCTCTAACCAGGAACTCGTACTTAAGGAAAATACGCGTTACCTGCATATCACCACCAACGAGACGATTGGGGGTATTCGCTTCCCCGAGTGGCCTTCGACCGACGTTCCCTTGGTGGCTGACATGAGTTCCGAGTTTATGGCGCGCCCGATTCCTTGGGAACGATTCGATCTCGTCTATGGCGGTGTCCAGAAAAATCTGGGGCCCTCCGGTGTAACCATTGTATTTGTGCGAAAGGCGATACTCGCTGATACGAATAAGAATATCGCCAGGTACCTGCGATACGACGTTCACTGTGACAAAGAATCGTTGTTCAACACCCCGCCGGTTTTTGCCATTTACATGGTCGGCAAGGTGTTAAAATGGATGAAAGCCAAGGGCGGTCTAATCGCCATCGAGGGCGAGGCCGTCAACAAGGCAGGGTTTGTCTATAAAGCCATCGACAACAGCGATGGTTATTACCAATGCCCGGTGGACCATCGATGCAGGTCGCACATGAACGTCGTGTTTCGTTTACCACGGGAAACGCTGGAAGTAAAGTTTCTCTCTGAAGCGACCGCGGCGGGTTTGGTGAACCTAAAGGGGCACCGCAGCGTTGGGGGCTGCCGGGCAAGCGTTTACAGTGCGGTGCCCATGGAGGCCGCACAAGCGCTGGCGGACTTCATGAAGACATTTCAAGAGAACAACGCGTAACAATCGGATTCATTGATCAGCATCGATCAAAAGATTGATCTAAAGATTGATCAGGAGATAGAAAGGGATTCTTGGATGTCGAGAGTAAGACCGTTTAGGGGTTACATCGTAAGGCCCGAGTATGCCGGGGAGGTCGTATCACCCGCTTACGACACGCTCACCCCTGCCCAACGTTACGAATATGCGAAACACAACCCTAAAAGCTACCTCAACGTGCTTCGGTCGATCGAGGAGTTTACCGATAATATCCGCCCTACCCAGGAAGCGCTGTTGGAATCTAACTCGGCGAAGCTCAAGGCGCTCATCGGTGAAGGCGTCTACACGTATACCGATACATCGTGTTTCTATATCTATCGCTTGAGCGTGCGTGGGCACATACAAACGGGTTTTGTCGCCGAAGTACCCATCGAAGCGTACGACGATGGGGTGATCAGGAAACATGAGAACACCCGGCGAGATAAGGAAGATCAATTGACCCGATATCAAGAAGTCGTGGGGGTGAGCTCGAGTCCCGTCTGCCTCGCTTACAAGGAGAGATCGGTGATCAGTGATCTGGTGGCGAATTTCACGCGGACGGAGCCCATCATCGACTTTGTCTCCGAAGATGGTGTTGTTCAATCCATCTGGTGCATTGGTGAGGAAGCTGTTCAGAGAGAGTTGATAAACTATTTTGCAGATGTGCCGGTTACATACCTGACCGACGGACACCACCGTTGTGCAGCCGGATCGCGCTATGCATCGATGATGCGCACGAAAAATTCCCACCACACAGGAGAAGAGCCCTATAACTTTTTACTGGTTGCGCTTTTTCCCGCCACGGAGCTGCGCATTCTCTCATACAATCGTTGCATCAAAGATCTGAACAACTGGCCGGTCGAGAAATTTCTCGACCGATTAAAGCAATCGTTCGAAGTCGAGCCACTTTCGGTGGAACATGCCGCACCACGCCGGCGACGGGAGATGACGATGTTCCTCGATCATCGTTGGTACCGGTTGACCGCAAAACCCCGCATCGTGAATTCGAATGATCCGGTTGATTCCCTGGACGTGATGATTCTTCATGATCATATTCTTCAACCCCTACTCGGGATCGATGACCCCCGCACCGATCCGAGAATCGAATATGTAGCGGGAACGTTTGGAATTGATGAGCTCGAAGCTCGGTGCTCGAAGGGTGGCCAACGTGTGGCGTTTGCGATCTACCCGACTTCCATCGACGAGCTCATGGCGGTTGCCGACGTCGATAAGGTTATGCCGCCCAAGTCCACATGTTTCGATCCGAAGGTGCGATCCGGCCTATTCGTGCGGATGCTTTAAAAGATCTGGGGGGCTTTCTTATGATGACGCCACCCATTTCCGGAGCTGGGGAATCGTTTTGGCGTTCCAGTCATCGGATACACGCAGCTTCACGAAATGGGAAAAGAGGTTATTCACCAGCAAAACGATTTTTTCCATCAGATAGATTTTTTCGAGGACGACCCCCTCGAGATCGTCCGGCGTTTCCATATGCCCGGTCTCCGGCAGTTTCAGGGTGGAGATATTCAAACTTTCGCCTTTTAGGCTGAATTGCCAGTGTTGTGCGCCAGCTTTATACGACAAGTGCATTTCCGCAACGGCGGCTCCTTTTCTAAGCGCCAGTAAGCCTTCTTCCATATTGGCTTCGTCGCCTTTGATGGTAATGGTTTCTTTGGTATTGGTGCGGATGTTTTCAAACACCATGCGGCTGCCCACAGTGAGGGAAACGAGATTGGGATCATATTGACGCAACCGGTCTTGATCGGTTTCGGTGATAAACCACAACCAGGTGAGAAATTCGTTTCCCAAAAATTTATATCGGTTATAAGCTACTGAGACATCCAGCATGCGTTACTCCTCAGAGTGGGTCGGCGCCAGCATTCGCAAAAGATCTCGTTCCGCATCCGATAACCCGGTTACGAGGTCGGCGGTCGTATAGGGAAACAGCCGAATCAGTCCCAGGCCGAATGATTTGATAAAGAGGGTCTCCAGCGCCTCATTGGCTGATTTCAGGTTTGAAAAGAACCACAAAGATGCCCCCGGGTAGTGCCATGCGATGTCATACACATACGGTGTGGCCGGAACGCGGCGGTTGAGCGTATTAACGACATATTCTTTGATCGCTTTTTTTTCATCACTGGATAAGTATTGCTGACCGGTATCGTCCTGTCGTTTGGCAACGGCCAGTGCGTAATGCTTTTGAACGAGTTGGGTCGGAATGGATTTCTTATCGATCCGCAGGGAGAAAACCATATGGGCGCCGAATACAAACGAGTATCCCTCGAAATCGGGCACATACGGATTTTCAAAGGAAGTCCAACCGGCGACGGATTCCAAACTTTCATTCTCGATTTTGGGAACTACATGTTTTTTGAGGCGTTGATACACGGTTTCATGGATCGCGCCGTCTAGTTCACCGGTGACTCTATAGCGAGTAACGGAAATTCGTGATGATAATAAGCCCATGATTACATGATCCCCGCAGGATTTGAGATTCCTGAATAAAATCAAGGTAAGGGGTTTATAACCTGTCTGCCGATCAGTTACAAGAATATTTATAACGCAAGGTTGACAAGGGGAAATTTATCAAGATGATTTTGCAACAGGTTCTGATGGGATTGCATTTCGCTTTAGATCAAAAAAATTAAGAACGAATATGCCTATTTTTTCTAAAATTTTACTAACTATTATAATGCAGAATATTGAAAATAGGAAATCGATCACCTTTTGTCCGGTGATTTTAAAAAACAAGTATGGGTGAAGGAGATACATTTCCAAAATGCAGCTAGAAAGAGGAATCGTAAAAAAATGAACGAATTGAATTTTTATACTAAAAAAGGTTGAAATTAAAAAATATGCCATAAGTAATAGTAGATAGAAATTGAATGTATTTGAGTGGAAATAATAGTTCAGCAACCCTGCTATAAAAAGGGCGATAAAAAATAGCGGTATTGAATACCTGTAATTTACAAATACTTCATACTTACTGAAAAAAAGACCAATCGGAAACCCAGCAGCAGTTATCCATAGAGCGTGTCCGTAGGTAATTTTCAAATTTAAAATGAATAAGATAATTACAGTTAGTGATGTAAAAATGACCGATGTTACATTTTTTCTATTTATGCGTTCTAAAGCAGGATAGATGGCATAAAAAACCAATAAAAGAGTAAAAAACCACATCCCCGCTCCAAAGGGGCTTTCATTTGGCACTCTCAGCCAGTTCAAGAATCCATTGAAGCCAAGAACATTAATTAAAGTGTGAATACCGAATATCCCATCCCTCCCTTCGAACATAAAGAGAATTAACAAAAACAGATTTATCACTCCCAGTTTCACCCCTAACCTTTTTATTTTATTTTTCCAAAAGAGTTTGATGCTATAATCAAAATTATACCTTTGATAGGTAAAATAGGCGGAAGTAAAACTAAAGTGACTGGAATCCATATATTGACTGGTAAAACACCAGAATGACCAATAATGACTAAGAGAATCGAAAAGACTTTCAGAGACTGTATGTTATTATTCATTACATTCCATTCCGACTTAAATTGATATCATTAAATTGAACCGGGCGCCGGATCAACCGGCGCCCTTTCGAACGGCAATGTTTAAATGATAATGGCCGGATTTGTAACTTTAAGATATACCTACTCTAAACCGGATATAAACCAATAAAATATTGAAATAATGGCCAGACAGCGAATTTACAGACTTTCCGGTGCTTTAACCGGATGGCTTTTTAGATATTCCAAACGGTTTAGACCATTGATAAAGGCTTTGGCACTGGCGGTGATGATATCCGGGTCCGCTCCCTTTCCCAATGCAATCAGCCCGTTTTCTCGCAAACGCACTGTCACCTCTCCCAAGGCATCCGTGCCTCCCGTAAGTGCGCTGATGGAAAATCGCAACAGTTCCGCCTTGGATCCGGTCAAATTCGATATGGTGTTGTAAACCGCATCGATGGGACCGTTTCCATAATTTGCTCCCTGAACCGATCTTTCGTTAATACTCATTTTTACACTCGCCATAGGAAGTACCGTTGTCCCACTGGTAACGTGCTGATACTCCAGGCGGAAAATATCGGCTATACGGAGAATTCCCTCTGTTACGATGGCTTCCAAGTCTTCGTCGACCACATGTTTCTTTTTATCTGCCAATTCTTTGAATTTCTTGAAAACGAGGTTGATTTCTTCATCGGACAAGTCATATCCAAGGTCTTTGAGATGAGAGCGCAACGCATGACGACCGGAATGTTTACCAAGGATCAGTTTGCTTGTACTCAAACCGATGGTCTCAGGTTTCATGATTTCATACGTCATGGGGTTTTTCAGCATACCATCTTGGTGAATTCCTGCCTCATGGGCAAATGCATTGGCACCGACAATGGCCTTGTTGGGCTGCACGATGATACCGGTGATCATACTAACCAGTCGACTGGTGGGGTGAATATGTTCCGTATGAATCCGGGTATTCACCGGTAGATAATTGGGGCGTGTGTGTAGCGCCATGACCACTTCTTCAAGTGAGGTGTTTCCCGCTCTTTCGCCAATACCATTAATGGTTACCTCTGCTTGTCGTGCCCCGGCCCTGATAGCAGCCAACGTATTGGCTGTGGCCAATCCCAAATCGTTATGGCAATGAACACTAAAGACGGCTTTTTTGATATTCGGTGTATGGTCCACCACATATTTTGTGAGATCTTCAAATTCCTGAGGGATGGCGTAGCCAACGGTATCCGGAAGATTGACCGTTGTCGCTCCGGCATCGATGGTGGCTTCAAACACCTTACACAAAAAGTTCCGATCACTGCGAGATCCGTCTTCGGCTGAAAATTCCACGTTATCTGTGAAAGATTTGGCGTATTTGACAGCGTCGATGGAAGCCTGAAGTACTTCCTCTCGAGACATTTTCAGTTTATATTCCAAGTGGATATCGGAGGTTGCGATAAAGGTATGAATGCGAGGTTTTGCCGCGTGCTGAATCGCTTGCCAAGCTCGATCGATATCATGTTTGTTGGCTCTCGCTAGGCCGGCAACTTCCGTCTCTTTCAGCTTTGCAGCAATTCTAGAAACCGCATCTAAATCTCCTTCCGATGCAGCCGGAAAACCGGCTTCCAGAACATCGACGCCCAGTTTTTCCAACTGTGTGGCCAGCCGTAATTTTTCACCGGTATTCATACTGGCGCCAGGGGATTGTTCCCCATCTCTTAAGGTGGTATCGAAGATGATGACTTGATCTTGCATAATATAGCTCCTTTCGGGATTCGAGTGGTGACGATATTATGATAAGCGTCCCGTCGTTGGCGGGATTGCGTTTCATTTCGTTGTTAAATCAAATCCCCAGTGAGCATCGGCCGCAGGACAGGCATTGCCATTTGTCCCGCGGCGTTTATTCCCTCTTTGATTTTCAATGCATAGGTCCTTTTGTGTCGTTAGTTTGTAAGTTTCATCAAAGTTGCACTCAAAACCGACTCATTCTCAGCCTCCAACGATGTTACTAATCTACCTTTCGGTTTTCGGGTCGCAAGGAACGCACCGTTGCGCCGGCCCGCCACATCTCAGAATCATGAATAACGCGTAATTCCTTGTTGAGCTTTTCACGGTAATCCGGTGCACTGTTTGCTTCCAACACGCGTTTCGTCTCAACGCCGGTAATCACTCTCTCATACAGTTCATCAAAAAGCGGTACGACTGCATCCCGGAAACGGGGTGCCCAATCCAATGCGCCACGCTGGGCCGTTGCACTACAATTGGCAAACATCCAATCCATTCCGTTTTGTGCAACCAGCAAAATAAGACTCTGTGTCAGCTCTTCTACGGTTTCATTGAATGCTTCACTAGGGGTATGCCCATGTTTTCTGAGAACGTTGTACTGGGCTTCCATAACCCCTGCAAGACATCCCATCAATACACCCCTTTCACCGGTCAAATCGCTGTGAACTTCTTTATCGAAAGTCGTAGGAAAGAGATACCCGGAGCCGATTGCAATTCCCACGGCCAAGGTCCGCTCTCTGGCGTTTCCTGTATAATCCTGGAAAATTGCAAAACTGGAGTTTATACCGCTGCCTTCGATAAAATTTGTTCGAAGGGTTGTGCCGGAGCCTTTCGGGGCAACCAGAATAACGTCGACATTTTCAGGAGGGATGATGCCGGTTTGATCTTTGTAAGTGATTGAAAACCCGTGTGAGAAATAGAGTGCATCCCCTTCCTTTAAACATTCTTTTATCTGGGGCCAGGTGCCAACTTGACCGGCATCGGACAGCAAGTTTTGGACGATGGTACCTTTCTGAGCGGCTTCCAGAATTGGAAATAACGTTTTGCCGGGAACAAACCCATCTTCTACCGCACGATCCCAGGATTTACCGCCTTCCCGCTGCCCGACAATGACGTTAAGACCATTATCTCGCATGTTTAAGGACTGGCCAGGTCCCTGAACACCGTAGCCCAAAACAGCAATGACTTCATCTTTAAGAACCTCCCTTGCTTTTTCTAACGGAAATTCCTCACCAGTAATAACTTCTTCCATTGATCCGCCAAAATCGAGTTGTGCCATAATTACCTCCTTTTCATATTTTGGATTTTCGTACTGAAATTCATTCAATTACTTGGGTTCTCTATAAAGTGCGATGAGTCCGGTTCGGGCGATTTCCTTTATGCCGATGGGTTTTAACAGCGTTAATATGGCTTCCAATTTGCCTTTATCCCCGGTTACTTCTATCGTATAGTGCTCCCGGCCTACATCCACTACCTTGCCTCTAAATATGTCGACGATTCTCAAAATTTCGGCCCGATACTCAGACTTGGCTCGGACCTTGATGAGTACCATTTCTCTTTCGATGTTTTCGCTGTCTGTCAACTCGTTTACTTTGATTACGTTAATCACTTTGTTGAGTTGTTTGTTGACCTGTTCCATTACCGGAGCGTTTGCTTTGGTGACCAGTGTGATTCTGGACACCAGTGGATCCATTGTTTCCGCGACACAGAGACTCTCTATATTGTAACCGCGTCCACTGAACAGTCCAACGATTCGGGAAAGAACCCCCGGTTGGTTATCAACCAAAATCGACAGCACGTTTTTATCTTCGTCCATTATAATCAGCATCCTTTTTCAAATTATATCCTAAACCAACAGCATTTCCGTTATGGGTGCTCCGGCGGGTACCATTGGATAGACACTTTCTTCGGGTTCCACGACGAAATCCATGAGTACTGGTTTTGAAATCGACAGACCTTCCGAAAGCACCGTTTCTACTTCTTTCGGTGTTTCGGCTCGTAAACCCACTGCACCATAGGCTTCTGCAAGCTTAACGAAATCCGGCGCATGGTCCATGCACGTACAGGCATAGCACTTATCATAGAACAATTCCTGCCATTGTCGGACCATACCGAGGAACCGATTGTTCAAAATAACCACCTTTACGGGCAGATTACATTGCACGGCGGTCGCCATTTCCTGAATATTCATCTGAATGCTCGCGTCCCCCGCAATATCCACCACCAGTTTGTCAGGATACGCAATTTGTGCTCCAATGGCGGCAGGAAATCCAAACCCCATGGTTCCTAATCCCCCGGAAGTAATAAAGTGTCCCGGTTTGTCATACAAATAATATTGTGCGGCCCACATCTGATTTTGTCCCACCTCTGTGGTGATAATGGCGTTGCCTTTGGTCAATTCATAGAGCTTTTCAATAACAAACTGAGGTTTGATGGAATCTTTTTGTTCATATGCAAGGGGGTTTGTATTTCTCCACTCTTCGATTTCATTAAGCCATGGTTTCCTTTTTTTCTTAAGATCGCTTAGCTTTGCTTCATCGATGAGTTTGTTAAGGTGGCGTAAGGTGGTTTTGCAATCTCCCACAACCGGAACGGCAACCGGAATGTTTTTGCGAATGGATGTAGGGTCGATGTCGATATGAACAATTTTTGCCTGAGAGGCAAAGGTATCGGTTTTACCCGTTACCCGGTCGTCAAAACGGACCCCCACGGCTATCAGTAAATCACATTCACCTGATGATGTGTTTGCCCGAAACGTACCATGCATACCGATCATACCCAACGAAAGCGGATGCGAACCCGGGAATGCGCCTAAACCCATGAGAGAGGTTGTCACTGGAATCTGTGTCTTTCGGGCAAACTCGGTGAGTTCTTTAGCGGCTTTTGATAGAATCACGCCACCCCCCGCAAAGATAATGGGTTTTTGTGCTTCGTTGACGAGCTTTATGACTTTGTGCAATTGTTTTTTATTGGGATTATAGGTTGGATTATAGGATCGAATCTTTACGTCGGGGGGCTCTTTATACTCAATTTTATCATTGATAATATTTTTAGGAAGATCCACCAGAACAGGACCCGGGCGGCCTGAGCGCGCAATGTGAAACGCTTCTTTGACAACTTCCGCAAGCTCCTCTGTGTTTTGCACTAAATAATTATGTTTTGTACACGGTCGGGTGATCCCCACGATGTCGACTTCCTGAAAGGCGTCATTACCAATCAAGTGTGTCGGAACCTGACCGGTTAGAATCACAACCGGTATGGAGTCCATGGAAGCGTTGGCGATGCCGGTGACAGTGTTGGTGGCACCAGGCCCCGAAGTCACAAGGCAAACACCGACTTTGCCGCTGGCTCTGGCAAAGCCGTCTGCTGCATGAATCGCCCCCTGTTCATGACGAACCAGGACGTGTTGGATTTTTGTCTTCGAAAGTTCATGATAAATATCCAGAACGGCACCCCCCGGATAACCAAATATCGCATCGACACCTTCTGCTTGAAGCGTTTTCATTAAAATCTGTGCGCCTGTCATTTTCATAGTCAAGGATCCCTTTGGGTTTGTTATTATTCGTTATTTTAGGACTGCTCCCTCACTGCCGGATGAAACCATTCGTGAATACCGAGAAAGATAACCACGGGTTATTTTGGGCGGGGGGGCTGACCACTTGCTAAGTCGATCTTTTATTTCCTGTTCAGAAAGTTTCAATGTGAGGGTTTTGCCGGGGATATCAACGGCGATGAGATCACCGTCCCGGATAATGGCGATAGGCCCCCCTTGCATCGCTTCCGGTGAAACGTGTCCAATGGAGGCTCCTCTGGAACCCCCTGAGAATCGGCCATCTGTGATCAACGCCACATGTGCATCCAGTCCCATCCCGGCAATGGCAGAGGTGGGTGTGAGCATTTCTTGCATTCCCGGACCCCCCATGGGGCCTTCATACCGGACAACCAATACATCACCTTTTTGTATCGTTCCCGAGAGGATTGCCTGTGAGACTGCCTCTTCCGAATCAAATACTCTGGCGGGTCCTTCATGTTGGAGCATATTATCGAGAACTGCGGATTGCTTTACCACGCATCCCTGGGGGGCGAGGTTGCCAAAAAGTGCGGCGAGTCCTCCCTTGACGTGGTAGGGATTGTCTACAGATCGAATAACATCTTTGTTTCGGATCTTCAGGTCTTTGATATTTTCCCCAACCGACTTTCCGGTGGCCGTCAGACAATCTGCGTGAATAAGCCCCGCTTTTAACAACTCCTTTGCCACAGCTCCGATACCCCCGGCCCGATCCAGCTCTTCCACATGGTGATGTCCCCCGGGGCTCATGGAACAGAGATGGGGGGTTCGGTTGCTGATATCGTTAATGAGATTCAAATCCAAGTCTTTTCCCGCTTCCTTTGCCAGTGCGGTTAAATGAAGGGCAGTATTTGTCGAACAACCAAGGGCCATATCTAATGTCAACGCATTTTCAAACGCCTTGTCCGTCAATATCTTGCTGGGTGTAATTTGTCTTTCAAAAAGTTCGACAATTTTCATCCCCGCCACCTTGGCAAGGCGCATTCGTGCTGACATGACGGCTGGGATGGTTCCGTTTCCAGGCAACGCCAGGCCGATTGCCTCGGACAAGCAGTTCATGGAATTGGCCGTAAACATGCCGGAACAGGAACCGCATGTCGGGCATGCTTCATTTTCATAAGTGGCCAGCTCTTCTTCGGTCATTTTTCCGGAGCTTACGGCTCCAACGCATTCAAAAACGGTTATTAAATCGATTTTCTTGTCGCCGTCTTCTGTGGATAACCGACCGGCCAGCATCGGTCCCCCACTCATGACAATGGCGGGGATATCCAACCGGGCGGCAGCCATCAGCATACCAGGGACAATCTTGTCACAGTTGGGTACCAGAACAATCGCATCGAACGCATGTGCGATCGCCATTACTTCAATGGAATCGGCGATCAATTCTCGACTTGCTAAAGAATACTTCATTCCCACATGATTCATGGCGATGCCGTCGCATACGCCGATGGTACCGAATTCAATGGGGGTTCCGCCGGCCATGTAAATGCCCGCTTTGATCGCCTCGACAAGCTTATCCAAGTGAGCGTGACCCGGAATGATCTGATTAGCTGAATTGGCAATGCCGATAAGCGGGCGTTCGATCTCTGTATCCGTGTAGCCGATGGCTTTAAACAACGATCGATGGGGTGCTCTTTCAATTCCTTTTTTCACCGAATCACTTTTCATGAGTGTATTCTCCTCATTTTAATGGGTAGGTAAAAAAAATCCGTTACCAGTCTTGGGGCTGATAACGGATTTTTTGTTGTTC
>JAHEHB010000592.1 GCA_024644775.1 Deltaproteobacteria bacterium | reverse complement strand
GGAGATAAGTAAAGGAATTTCATCAGCAACAGTTTCCATAATGAGTTGTTCCACGGATTTTTTGGAACCGGTGTGAGATTCAAAATATAAATTCTTGTTTCTTCCGTCCCCGAAATCTTCCACAGACGGTCGATCGTGTTCCTCAAAAGCAGTTGCAACCTCAAAGGGCCGCTGCACCGCTTCATTGATCACGTAGAATCGTGTTTCATCTGAATGTGTAATCTGCAGAGCGAGATCCGTGACTCTCCGAAACACATCGATACTGGTGCTGATGGTGGTAAAGTCACTCATTATTTTATTTAAGATGTTGAGTTCCTCTACCTTGTCGATCAATTCCTTATTTAGCGTCTCGAGCCGATCCTTGCTTTCTACCTCTTTTTTTAAGAGGATGTTTTCCACAAATAACTGCTGTTCGCGCAAAACACGCTGCAGGCAGAGCTCCATCTGGTTCAGACTGACCGGCTTAATCAAGAAATCCACAACACCGTTTTTGAGTGTTCGGATCGTATTTTCCATAGAAGGATAGCCGGTCATTACCACGACGGGAACAGTATTGTCCTTCATCCGAATGTGCTCGGCCAATTCCAATCCATCCATTTCCGGCATATTAATATCTGTAAAACAGCAATCGATTTGTTCTGTTTCAAGGATTCTAACCGCCTCACGGCCGTTTTGGGCAGTTACGACCTCAAATCCTTTTTGATTAAAATATTCATAGGCAATGGAAAGTATGTTCTCCTCATCATCCACGAATAGAATTTTTTTGTGGCTATTCATGAAGAAATTCCTGAACCGCCGCACTCAACTGGTATTGGTTCATTTTCAAATTGAAATATCCCGTAGTTTAATGCAAATATTATACCAACACTTGATCAACAACACCAACTGTCAACTCTCCATTTTGGGGGCGTTTATCATATCAGCTACATATCAAAATTGTCAAGATTTACTTGAAGTTAGAAACCCTAATTTAAACCGCAGTCCCAGGTAATAAAGACAAGCTTTGCAACCCTTTTTCTCGGTGAATGGATGAAAAATGGTTGTTGGATGAGTTAATCACTAATCAGCAACGCTACCGGAGCGTCAAAGATTTGTTCGATTCGTCAATTGTTGCTGTTGGATTAGTCTTAAAGATCACGTTACGATGGTGGAAGCGTCTGGATCAAACGGGTTTGTGCGCATGGCATGTGAAAAAAGATACGGATAGTGAAGTTTTTACGTCCGGATCGGGTGTTCTCGCCGGTCGATAAGCATCTCGGAAGCATTCGCAACCACCCCGAGAAAGGTCCCTACACCACCGATAATAAGAACAATGGCAAGGAGCTTCCCCGGGGCAACGTTCGGATGAATATCTCCGTAACCGACTGTGGCGATCGTAACGATACTAAACTAAAAAGCGTCAACAAGAGACAATCGCTCTGTAAACATGAATCCCAGAGTTCCAGCAATCAAAATAAAAAAACCACCCACATGAAGACACGAAGCCGTTGTCTTAACTCAATCATTCTGATATTAAATTTAGATTTAGGCTCTAAACCAAGCGCTTTACAGCGGATAGTATCGCATCATAATCCGGCTCATCGGCGATTTCTTTTACCAGGTCTATATACTGTATGATACCCTCCCGATCGACCACGAACACAGCTCTGGCAAGCAATCGAAGATCCTTTATGAGTAAGCCGTAAGCGATACCAAATTCCGCAGTACGATGATCCGAAAGGGTAATCACTTTATCGACACCGGCCGCTCCACACCAGCGCTTCTGGGCGAAGGGCAAATCCATGCTTACGGTAAGGATCGCAATATCAGCACCCAGGTTTTCCGCCTCTTGATTAAACCTGCGGGTTTCCATATCGCATACGGGTGTATCCAAAGACGGGACAGCGGAAACAATACATACGTTTCCGCGATATGATGAAAATTTTACAGGCGAAAGATCATTGCCGACCACTTCAAAATCAGGAGCGAGATCACCAGCTTTAAGCGCTTTTCCAATCAACGTTACGGGGTTTCCTTTCATTGTAACAATATCACTACGTTCTTCCATAAACGACCTCCTTTCAGCTAAAAAAAGATTTTTAAACCCAACGACATTTTCGTAAATATAATACCTTTTAAGCAAAAGCAAAATACAATTCTGAAATAAGAGCACCAAATTACTATTACTATTTGATTCGGCATCGATTTACGTGTAATAATGTTTTTATCAGCAGAGAAATAAAATACCCGATACGCAGTCTATCGTTGAGGTGGAGGAAACTTCCCTTCCCTTGGATTTAAATTTTGGCGCTATCCCAACGTTTGGGTTTCAGGTGGAAAAATGGAAATAAAAGCTGTCAACGCCTATCCGGTTCAGTGCAATGTCAACACACCGTTTACCAGTGCAACGGGCTGGCGAACTACCCAAGGATCTATTCTGATCGAAGTCATGGCAGAAGACGGGGTATCCGGTTGGGGAGATGCTCAGGGCCCGTTGGGAACCCTTGCCAAAGCAGTGGAAGATGACATTGCGCCAATCATAATCGGACAGGATCCGCTGGATGCTGGGATGTTATGGGAAAAAATGCAGGTCCGCAGAACCAAAGGAACGCCTCCGGGGGTTATTGGCGCCGTGGATATGGCTTTGTGGGATTTAAAAGGAAAAATTCTGAATGTACCGGTTCATCAATTAATGGGCGGGTGTTTCCATGAACACGTTCAGCCGTACGCTACAGCGATATTTTATCACGAAGACGACTGGGATTCAG
>JAHEHB010000220.1 GCA_024644775.1 Deltaproteobacteria bacterium | reverse complement strand
CTGGTTACCTTCAATACATTTGATATTTATATGATGATCCTCATTGCCGTTTGCGCCCTGATCATGCGACTTCTCGGTTATCCTATGGCGCCGCTGTTGCTCGGATTCATTCTCGGCGGATTGATGGAAGACAATTTGAGACGATCACTCACAATATATGATGGGTCGATGCGCTTTTTGTGGGAAAGACCCCTAACGCTGGCGATTATGACCCTGACGATACTCATTGTTTTGGCGCCGTTTATTGGACCGGCTGTCAAAAAAATTTTATCAAAGAAATAGCCGATACACAATTCACCATTTTTGATTTACCCGCTTGAAAAAGCAATGTCTCATCTTAAAAAGATATTGAAGAAGAAGTGATATCGGTGGAAAAAACAAAAGAAGATTACCCATTTATTTCAGACAGACTCCGTGATATGGAAAAAATTGAGTCTGATATTTCAAGTTCAGTCAATTCAGGGGTCGGGGTGTTATTTAGACACCATCGCTCCATGAATAATCGGCGACTACACCGTGCAAACTCATTTATAAGGGCTCGTAAAGAAAGAGCAGGCAATCTTTTGAAAAAAGAGCTTGTTACTAAATTACAGCGTTGCGCCAACAAGCCGGATTGAGTCAGCTCTTTCTAAACGATCCTTAATGCATTCAGACAGTGCACGGTTACGCTGCCCATTATTCATTCCGCGATTTCCAGGTTGTTGAGAGAAAAACTTCCCGACACCGCAGTCAATTAAGGATTCATTCGATTGATTCAAATGGAAAATGTGATTGAAACAGCAGATGTTATTGTCATTGGCGGCGGGATGGTCGGTTCGGCTGTGGCTTTGGGGATAGCCGAAAAGGGCGCCGGCGTGGTGATGCTCGATGAGGGGGATAATGCTTTCCGTGCGGCCAGGGGAAATTTCGGGCTGGTCTGGTATCAGGGTAAAGGCCAGGGCATGCGACGCTACCAAGAATGGGCCTTTGAGGCCACGCGAGTATGGCCCGGGTTTGCAGAAAAACTGTATGATGAAACCGGTATCGATGTATCCTATCAAAAACAGGGCGGACTCGTTTTTTGCTTCAGCGAAACAGAGTTTGAAAAACGCAGCGACATCATCGAACAGGTCCGCCGGGAAGCGGCGCCTGAGCCATATGAATGTAAGATGTTGGACCACAATGAAATCCAGGAATTGCTGCCGGAAATAAAGCTGGGAGCTGCAGTTATCGGCGCCTCCTATTCGCCGTATGACGGCCATGTATATCCGCTGGCGTTGCTTCGTGCGCTGCATGCGGGTTTCAAGCGGTATGGCGGTCTTTACTATCCGGATCACCCGGTCTTTCACATCGAATCCTCTGGAAAGGCGTACGTCGTTCAAACCCCCGCGGGTTCTTTTTCAGCACCGAAAATTGTTCTTGCCGCCGGAAACGGCAACGGGCGATTGGCGCCCCTGGTAGGGATGGACATCCCTGTACGCCCTCAAAAAGGTCAGCTTTTGATTACCGAGCGGACTCGCCCGCTGCTTAAAATTCCGTCACACCAGGTCCGACAGACCGCCGAAGGAAGCTTCCAGTTGGGCTTTTCACAGGAAGAGATGGGATTTGATACCTGTATTACATCGGATGTCATTCAATATATTGCAAATAACGCGGTCAAGGCGTTTCCAATCCTCGCCAACCTGAGAATCGTTCGCAGTTGGGCGGCATTGAGAGTCATGACACCGGATGCCATGCCGATTTATCAGGAATCGGAATCTTTCCCGGGCGCCTTTACCATTACTTTACACAGCGGGGTTTCTTTGGCAGCCCTTCATGCCACAAAAATTTCGCCTTGGATTTTAGAGGGTATTCCGCCGGAGGGGTTTGAAAATTTCAGCAGTAGGAGGTTTCATGTTCAAACGACTTCATGACATTGATGAGGACAGGGTTACCATTACCATCGAAGATCAACAACATGAGGTTTCCTCCGGAGATACGGTGGCGGCTGCGATGCTTACCGCAGGGATTGAATATGCCCGCACCACCCCCATAAGCGGTGTTCACCGAGCCCCGTACTGCCTGATGGGCGCCTGTTTTGAATGTCTTGTTGAGATCGACGGCGTTCCGAATCAGCAGGCCTGCCAGACACGGGTTAGAGAGGGGATGACCGTTAAACTTCAGCAAGGTGCAAGAGACATTGAATCATGAGAGATCAATATGATGTTGTGATCATCGGTGCAGGGCCGGCCGGGTTGGCTGCTGCAGTGGAAGCGAAAAAATACCACCTTTCAGTGGTGGTGATGGGTGAACAATGGGCGCCCGGCGGCCAGGTGTATCGAGCCATCGAAGAGACAAATCCGGAAAAAATAAAAATTCTTGGACCCGAGTATCAAGACGGACAACCCTTAATTAAACAGTTCCGGGATGCGGGCATAGAATATTGTTCCAATGCACTGGTCTGGCAAGTGGAACACGATGGTACCGTCAATTTCATCTCGGAAGGAAATGCCCGCCAAATTCACGGAAAACGGATACTGGTTGCTGCTGGTGCCAGGGAGCGTCCAGTACCGATACCCGGATGGACGCTGCCGGGTGTCATGGCAGCGACAGCCGCTGATGTTCTGATAAAATCGCACGGAATTGTACCTTCCGGAAACGTCGTTTTGGCCGGAAGCGGTCCGCTGCTGTTTTTAACAGCCTGCCGACTGATCGATGCCGGGGTTTCCGTCAAAGCGGTGCTGGAGACCACTCCGATTTCGAATTACTTTTCCGCGCTTCCCGTGTTACCCGGTGCCCTTCGGGGGTATGAATATCTCTTAAAGGGATTGGCCATGAAACGGCAGATTCGCCGGAACGGCACCCCGATTTACCGGAATGTTAAAAATATTGAAGCGATTGGTGCAGATGTTATCCGGTCGGTACGGTTTCTTTCAGGTGGAAAAACCCGGGAGATGGAAGTCGATACCCTATTCCTGCACAATGGTGTTGTGCCGGACACCCATATCACGCAGCAATTGGATTGTGAGCACAAATGGTACGACATTCAACGGTACTGGTATCCGGTTTCGGATAAATGGGGAAACACCAGTGAAAAGGGTATCGGGGTTGCCGGAGATGCCGGCGGTATCGCCGGCGCAATAGCTGCAGAGGCGGCGGGCTACCTGGCGGCATTGGAAGCCGCCTTTTGCTTGAACGTCATTTCCCAACAGGAAAGAGACCTGAAAGCCGCCGCTTTTGAAAAGACACTGGCTCGCGAAAAGGCTGTTCGTCCTTTTCTGGATCGTCTCTTTCGCCCGGACCCGGATCTGTTGGTGCCTAAGGATGATGAAACTATCGTGTGTCGATGTGAGGAGGTCACTGCCGGAGAGATTCGAAAAGCCCTTGAACTCGGTACGTTAGGCCCGAATCAGCTCAAATCTCAAACCCGCGCCGGGATGGGCCCCTGCCAGGCCCGGATGTGCGGATTGACGGTTTCTGAAATAGTTGCCGACTACCGAAAAAAGAACGTTTCCGAAGTCGGGTACATGCGGATACGCCCTCCCATCAAACCGATCACCGTTGGACAACTGTCCGAAATGCAACGGATTGATTAATCCCTTGAAACCCATCGAGGTGATCATCATCGGCGCCGGACTTCAGGGGTGTTCAACCGCACTTCGCCTCGTTCGATTTCATCGCAGCCTCCTTTAAATCCCTCTGTCGTTGACTACCAGCCGGCAACGCCGGTCGGGCGCCTGGGATCGGAGCCGCCTTCCATCATTCCGGTATCGGCGTCATAAACAATGGCGCATACCGCACCCGCCAGCCAATCCCAGTGCGGCCAGGCCCTCACATCGTGTCCCAGGGCACGGAGATCGTCACAGGCCGTTTTCGGGATGCGGCTTTCCATCTGCAGCAGACCGGGGCTGTAAGAATGTGGTTCCGAGGATCGTGGATAGCTGAAGGTGGCAAACCGTGGGGCCTCAACGGCAAGCTGGGGGGGCATTCCGAAAACGAAGATGTTGAACAGAACCTGAAGCATCGCCTGGGGCTGCACGTCGTTTCCGGGGGAGCCGAACGGCATGAACCGGCGTCCGGCCTGAACAGCGATGGCCGGATTCGGCGTCAGGCGAGGCCGCTTTCCCGGTGCAAGACAGGCGGGAACCGATGGGTCCGTCCAGGATTGGACGCCGCGGGAGGAGGGTACGATGCCGAGGCCCGCAATAACCGGTCCCTCTGCGGAACCGTCGCTGGGTGTGGCCGAAAATAGGTTGCCGTATCGGTCCACAGTACAGATAAAAGAGGTGTCTAGGTCCTCTTCAATCTTCTCCACGGTTCCTTGGGGCAATTGGGCCATGCCTGAAAGGCCGAGTTTTTCATATTTGCCGGCGGGTGGCATACCGGGAGAGGCCGCATGGGGATTGATCATCCGGCGCCGGTGCTCGGTATATTCGTCGCTTAAAAGGGCGTCCATCGGCACCTGAACGAAACGCGGATCTCCGTAATAATGATGCCGGTCCGCATAGGCCAGCTTCAAGGACTCGACAATTCGATGAATATAGGCCGGGGAGTTATGACCCAGCCCCTTAAGATCCGCTCCGTTTAAAAGGTTCAGTGTTTGGGACAGGACGGGCCCCTGGCACCATGGACCGCAACTGTAAACCTCGATGTCATTAAAGCGGGCCTTGATGGGCGGTTCAATGCCGACTCTAAACTCGGCAAGATCATCGGTGCCGAGCCAGCCGCCGTTTTCCTGATGATAGCGGACGATTTTTCGGGCAATGTCGCCCCGGTAGAAGGCATCCCGGGCCGCGGCAAGACCGGCCTCACGCCCCCCCTTGGCGGCTGCTTCCTCGTCCACCATGTACTGCATGGTATCGGCAAGATCGCTCTGAACAAAGCGTTCCCCGGGCTTTGGCGGTCGGTCGCCGGGCAGATAGATGTCAGCGTTTGACGGCCAGCGCCGGTATTTATCCTGCATCTTGGTGATGATCTCACACATCAGCGACGGTGCCGGAAAACCATCCCGGGCGAACCGGATTGCCGCTGCAGAAACGTCGACAAAGCGCATGGTTCCGTATTTCTCCAAGGCCGTAATCCATGCATCCGGTGCGGCGGGGATGACCGTCCGCAGGACACCCGATGGGATGCTGCCGCCATAATCCTCTTGGAAAACCGCAAGAGAGGCCGCTTTTGGCCAGTTGCCGAGACCGCTTATGGTCACCACTTCACGGCTTTCCTCCAGATAGATCATGATCGGCGCAACACCGGCAAAATTGACATATTCGGACTGGACAATGCCCAGGGCAATGCCACCTGCCACACCGGCATCCACGGCGTTTCCACCTGCCTCGAGGATCTGGAAAGCCGTTTGGGCGGCAAGGTAGTGCCCGGCTGCCGCCATGTGCCGGGTTCCAATGATACGTGCACGATTCGGAGCTGGCATGGGTTGAACCTCCTGTTTAATATACCCGATAATCTGTGGCCACGCCTATGAGACGTGGTATGAAGAAAGCCTCTGAAAGGGATTGATGCCTTAATTTTTTTGACGGATTTCTCACCCCTGTTTTAACCATATATTTCGTATGCCTCGGGTCGAACAATCCCGCCCTGTTGGGACGTCCTGTCCCGTCGCCTTGTGAGGTCGACTGGTCCCGTCGCAGCTCGCAGAGCGAAGTCGGAAGCGGACAGCCTGCAGTCTGTCATTTTGAGATCTTGGAAAGCCATCGGGAGGCAAACAATGTCAGTATGATCAGCACCCAGAGGACGATACAGATCGGCCGGGTGAAGAAAACCGAAAAATTCCAGTCGGTCATCTCCACACTCTGGACAAAATACTCCTCGGCCATGGGACCGAGCACAAGGCCCAAGACCACTCCGCTGAGCGGGTATTTGAACTTATGCAAAACGTAGCCCACAAAGCCCATCCCCAACATCACGCCAATGTCAAACATCTCGGAGCGTACGGCATATGCCCCCAAACCCGCTGCGGCAATGGTACAGGGGACGAGAATTTTCATGGGCACCCGCGTGACACGGTAAAAATACTTGGCTGCGATGGCCCCACACACGCCGATTAGCAGGCATCCGAATAAAAGATACACGCCGAGCGTTCGGATCAGCGTCAGTTGCTCGAAAAATAACCGCGGGCCGGGCCGCAGCCCCATATACATCATTACCCCCATGATCACGGCAGCCGCGCCGGATCCCGGAATTCCCAGCGCAAAGGTGGGAATCAGCGCCCCGCCCACATTGGAACTGTTCCCGGCCTCCGGCGCGATGACGCCCTCGGGAACACCGGTTCCGAATTTTTCAGGATGCCGCGAGGTGTTTTTCGCCAGGGTATAGGCCACAAAAGCGGCAATGGTCGCCCCGGCGCCGGGCAGCGCTCCGATAAATGATCCCACAAGAGAACTCTGCAGCATCACACGCCAGTGACGGAAGGATTTAATCATACCGGTGACAATACCGTGGAAGGTGGGCAGAGCGGCCCGCGGGGTGCTCTCCAGGGATTTTTCATTGATAAGTTCCAACATCTGAGATACACAAAACATACCGAGCAGTGCCGGTACAAACGGCAGGCCCTCATAGACTTGCATGACCTCGAATGTCATTCGCGGTTCACCCCAATAGGCATCCACACCGATTGCCGCCAGTGCCATCCCCAGTCCCCCGGCAAAAAGCCCTTTCCAGAGCCGGCGGGGGTCGATGGATGCGAGCACCGTCAGGCCGAACAATACCAGCACGAAAAACTCCGGCGGACCGAACCGCATGGCAAATCGGGCCAACCAGGGTGAAAAGAGAAGAAAAGCGATGACACTCAGAAGCCCCCCCACAAAGGATCCCATGGCACCCATGGCCAGCGCTTCCGATCCTTCTCCCTTTCGGGTCATCGGGAAGCCGTCAAAAACCGTCGGCGCCCCTCCTGCATCACCCGGAACACCGATCATCACCGACGTGATACCGCCGCCGTAGTGGCTTCCCCCGTAAAGATTGATCAGAAAGATCATGGCGTTTAACGGGGACATGGTGATGGCGACCGGCAGGGCGATGGCGACAGCGGAACTGCCGCCAAAACCCGGCAACGCCCCCAGAAAGACACCAAGCGCCATTCCAAGGGTAGCGACGATAAGTGAATTAAGTGAAATCGAGGTAATAATTTCCCACATCGAATCAGCTCCTTGCGCAAGCGGGTGCCACTTGTTTTTCCGGTATCCTGGTGGCGCTGTCCATTTAAACCACGAGGGGTTCTGGGTTTACAGAGGCACCATGAAAATCACCCCAAAAACCACATAAAGACTGACGGCAAGCCCCACGCCGATAATGGCGGATTTGAGCCACGGTTCCTTGAAGATCATCATGGTTCCGGTCAGATATACCGTCGTTGAGATGAGAAAGTTCGTGTAGATGAAAAGTATGAGATAGAAAACCGAAAGCCCATAGAGAATCGCCGGGTTTTTTAGTGTAACGGCAAACTCTGAAAGGGATCGACGTTTACCGGCATCTTTTGGATCGGTGCTGCGGGTTTTACGATATTCTCCGATCAGGATCATCACCCCAACAAGGGGCATCACAACCATCAAAAAATAAGGAAACACCGTCGTTTCTCTGGGAAGTCCACGGGTGGAAAGAAAATAGACAAGCCAGTAAACACAGACAACCAGTGGTACGAATGCTTCTTTGAGAACCCCCATATTCACACCTTTCAAGGTTGACCCTATAGTTGCATAAAATGTTGTATTCAATAATAGTTAAACAGATTTATGCAACTATAGGATTTAGGCGGAATTACGATGATGTCAGAATCTATTATTTCTTTTTGGCGGCCTCAACAAGCCCTTTGTATTGCTGCATCTTGCCATGCATATCTGTGATAAACTCGGCAGCCGTATCCGGATCCATATAGGTTAAGGGAGTGCCGCGCCGTTTCAGGACCTTTGCGTATTGATCCGAATGGACCGAATCTTTGAATGCGTCTGCAAGCTTTTTGAAGCCCGCTGGATCGCTCTCTTTGAACTTCCGATGAACCACCATTCCCGACGCCTGTCGTAGATGCGGAATACGGATACTTTTCGGCAGTTGCTCGTCAAAGGTCTTGCAGTCGGGATAAAGGGGGCTGCGCTTTGCAGAGACGATGCCGAGACCGCGGATCTCATCTTTGATACCCAGAATAGACGACGGTCTAGACACGCCCACTTCGAAGTGTCCCCCGACAATGTTGCTCATGACTTTTGCGCCGCCGCCGACATTTACCACCCTGAATTTTACGCCGGCCTCTTTTTCAACCAAAAACACCGTGATGGAGTGCTCACCGGTAAAGCTTCCGATGGCCATTTTTATCTTGCCCGGCCGTTTTTTTGCTTCGGCGAGCAGGTCGTTCATATCCTTTAAGGGAGAGTCCTTCCGCACAAACCAGATGGGAACATCCCCGGTTTGGATACCGATGGGAGCGAGATCTTTGAACGTGTACTTCGGCTTGGCAAAGATGGTTGAGTTTACAAAATGCGGCATGCTCAATCCGCCGATGACGTAACCGTTCGCACCAGAGGCAAACACGACCTCCCAGCCGATGCGCCCGCCGGCGCCGGGTTTGTAGGAATAAAGAAAGTTCTGACCGAGTTTTTCTTCGAGCAGCGGTTTGAGCGGTAAAAGCGTCTGATCCATCCCGCCGCCCGGTTTAAAGACAATGACCACCTTAACGGGTTTCGACGGCCAGTCGGTTGCAGCATGCGCCGGTCCGATAACAAGCGCAAACATCATACACATAAGCCCAATGAATTGAATCCGTTTCAGCATATTGCCCCCTTTCGTTTTAGTGTTTTCGTTGATGTTTTTTCTAACTTAATTAAGGTGACGGCGACGGGACACCACCATCTGGATGAAAAACATAGAAAAATCCGTCTCGGTTGTCAACGGGAATATAAAACGGAATTATGCCTATGCATCTGGCTATTAAACAC
>JAHEHB010000591.1 GCA_024644775.1 Deltaproteobacteria bacterium | reverse complement strand
GATAGTTAGATGTTGTTCCTTAAGATCTAAAGAATCTCAAGATCTCTTCAATAAGCTGCACCGGTTGTTCCTCAATAACTAAATGCCCCGAATCGGGAATTGCTTTAAGTTGTGATCCTGGTATCGATTTTTGTAGAATTTTAGCACGTTCAATCGGTATCCAGGCATCCTCTGCTCCCCATAAAATTAATACTGGAGCCGAAATGCTTCCATAATATGGTTGGACTTCATCGGTAAATCGAGAATCAGACTGGGCGATCTGCCGATAAAATGCTGGCTTCCCTTCAGCGCCAATCCATGGGTTGATTGTCGAATCTACTGTGGTTGGAGCAATATCCTTGAACAGGGCAGTGCCAATGTATGCGCGAACAATAGCTTCATGAATGTAATCCGGTAAACCCGAAAAAGCCTCTTCGTACTTTCGCACGTGCAAAAAGAATGGAGAACCCCAAGGTGATAGGGCAACAGGGTCGATCAACACAATTTTCTTGAAATCACGATGATCTATAAGATGGTTTCGTAGAATGGTTGCGCCGCCAAAATCATGACCTACGACGTATGGGAAATCGAGTTTCCAATGATCTATTAGTTCGTCAAGGACTTGATTTTGAATTCCCAGCGATACATCTCCTTCGCTTTTATCGGATTGTCCGTAACCAAGTAAGTCGAAATAATAAACGGAATATTCTTGTGACAATAATTTGATAAGATGCCGAAGATTGAACGAAGACCAAGGGGTTCCGTGGACCAGGACGACAGCAGGGCCAGTTCCGGCGCACCCATGTCTGACATATCGTCCGTGAAAATCGTACGCGTTTGAAAGGTTCCAATTTTCCACGATTGATCCTTTCCGAGGCTCGTTAAATTAGACGCCAGCATAGAGGCGCTCTGGGAGGAACGAACAGCGGTCTGCTCGGAGTCGCCGCCTATGCGTGGTTGGGTTTTCCACAGCTGCGCATCATTGGTTCATGATTTGGTCCAAATAATGTCCATGTCGTCTTTTGTTCCCAGCGCATCCCTCAACATCTGGATGAGCGTCTCGTCACCTCCTTTCTTCTCTAATTGATCCAGTTGATCGCGGTTTATGTAGTAATCTTGGTCTGTACTACTTTCTTCCACGAGTTCATCTATTAAGAATTGGAGCTGTTTCTCATTAATCTCGCCTATCAAATCCTGAGTGTTCTTATTATGCAACTTTATCATGTCTATTTTCCTCTTTCGTTAACGTACATGTTTTTACTATCTAACGGCCATGCTTACCAGCAAGGACGGAGCGCTAACCTAGCACCAGTCCGACTTAGCGATTCAAGTTGTTATCTTTTGGATGGCCTTTGTCCATTTATATGCATCTTTCAGCGCCCAAGCAATTGAATCTTCGCCATATTCGGTATCATAGCTTATACATAATAGTGGCGCCATTACTGACTTGCCATTAAATGACTTTGGCATGGATACACTTCTTATTGAACTAATTGGTATTTTATATTCCTTTTGAGGAACTGCGATTATGAAAAAAAGTGCATCTCTTGTTAGAACGATAGCTCCATTACCTCTTACTTGTGCTCCACCTCTGGACCTAATTCCTAAAAAGTTTGCTCTCGTAGTTACTCCAATCAACTCTTCCATCTTAAATTTTTCTTGAATTATTTTTTCTAAGTTCCTACGGATTCTGGAATAAACAAAACCCAAGATGGCTGTTAATAGAGAAAGGCTCAATACAATAGATATTGTTACGATTAATCCAGAGTCCATCTCAAATGTCTTTCTACGCTAACGGATTGAGATACTCGACGGCGGCGCTACACCCTTGGCCCACATTAAAATTAAGAATTTTCGCAAAAGTATTTTTCGTCCGGTTCAATATTTTGTTAACTTTGCCTTGATGGAGGTATGGCGTAAGTACCAACAACGTGCGCAACTGGTTCCGTGTTATCCTCGGAGTATAATGCCACCTCGCCAATAGCTAATGATTTACCAACCTTTAATAAACGACACACCCCGATGATGTCTTTATCTGATGAAGGCTTTCTGAGAAAATTGATTGTCAGGCTAGTTGTTACCGTGAGCGGAACGAGCCCAATCTCGCCTAAAATGGCCACATACAGTGCGACGTCAGCCACCGTCATTAAAACCGGGCCCGACACTGTGCCACCAGGGCGCAATTCATCGAAACCTATCTTATGTCTGATGGTAGCCGATTGATCGCCAAACGCCTCGACAATACATTTATTTTGAGGAAATTCAGAGCTCAAAAAATTATCCATTTCTTCTTTTGATACCACAAGTTCTCTCCTTAAAGCTAGCGACACGCTTCAGTCGCCTTGCCCTCGCGCCGGCTGTAAACGCCTTGTCAGAGTTAGGTTTATTTCCTCTCACTCAAATAATAATGCCATAGAATTCTCGCCGCAACAGCTCGCCAAGGTTTCCAATTGAGACTGATTCTATTGAGTTCTTTGAATGATGGCCGAGATGCCGCTCCCTTTAGTTTCTGAACGGCCGATGCCAGCGCAATATCACCATTCGGCCATATATCTGGCCGTCCAAGTGCCACAAGTAAGTATATATCCGCTGTCCAGGGACCGATACCCTTGATGTTCATCAATTGCTCTTTTGCCTGAAAGTCGTTAAGATCGGATAGCTTTGTTAAATTGAGACGTTCGTCAATTATCGCTTCGGCTAGATTTCGGCTATATGATGTCTTTTGTCGGCTGAATCCGATTAACTTTAATTCTGCATCGGAAAGTTTTAAAAATTTG
>JAHEHB010000016.1 GCA_024644775.1 Deltaproteobacteria bacterium | reverse complement strand
GGTATGTTCTGAATACCGTTTTCGAAATGATCTGGATTCTTATGGTCCACAGAAACAGGTGATTCCCTGCGACACCTGGGAAGCGGTTATAGAAAATCTCTCGCAGGACTACCCGGGCCGTGCGAAGGTGGCGGTTTATCCCTACACAGCGATTCAACTTCCGCCGCAGGGGATCGAATAATCTGTCTTTCTAAGGAGCGGTTATGAAATTGGATTCCATCAGAAAGTACATCGAAAAAAACCTTGGCACTCCCGGCAGGGATCTCTACGGACTTCCCGAATCAAAGGCCAGGTTTCCGGATGGTGCGCATTACCGGACCGAACTGCTTCCCACAACCGTCGAAGAATATAAGGAAGTGTTTGGGTTATGCGAACAACATGATTTTGCGTGTAACAAGATCACAGACACCCGCGGAGCCATGTTCGACACCGATGACGAGATCATCGAGAAATGTGCGATGTGCCGGGAGATGGGCGCTGAGCTTGTCATGTCTCCGGGATCCGGTGAACACCCCAAAGACATCAGCCAGCAGATGGCCGTGGGCGGTATGGTCGACGGCAAGTCGAGAGGGATGGACATGCTTGTCAGGAACATTGCCGATTTGATGCGATGCATCGAACTTGGATGTCGGGGCTTCCTTGTCTATGACGAGGGAATGGTTTTTGCGGTGTCAAAAATGAGAGAAGACGGGGTTATCCCGTCCGAGACCACGTTTAAGGTCTCGGCAAATGTTTCGATATCCAACCCCCTGGCGTTTAAATTCTGGGTGGAAAAAGCAGGGCTTATGCCCAATGACAGTCTGAACCCTATCAGAGACATGACGCTTCCGATGCTTGCAGCCATGCGCGCTGTAACCAATCAACCAATGGATGTTCATGCATACTGGGGTACGACTATCGCAAGAACTTTAGATACCCCTGAAATTCTGAGGGTGGCCGCTCCGGTTTATTTTAAAGTCGCAGTTTTCGGCCCGAGTGTGACCGTTGAAGATAAGTTCATGCAGGCTTTACGTGTGGTTGAAACCATCAAACGGTATTATCCGGAAGCCAGGCAGTCTCCTAAAAATGCAAAAGGTATGGTTCTACCGAAACCGGTTGTAAGATGACAAGCATGGTAGTACACTAAGGAGGTGCTGTTCTAAGACCGAAAAAGTTTTTAGCCCTACTACCAAATATCTTGCCAATATTCAACGTTTTGAAATCATGAGTAAAATATGATGTTTGTTTCTTATATTCAGAAAAACCTGATAACAATAACTAAAAAAGGAGGTACAGCAATGCAAAATTTTATCAAATCTCTATTAGCGGTGTTCATTATCATTCTATTTTCTACCCCCGTTTGGGCTAAAGGCCGTCTGGTCGTCTACTGCAGCAACGAAGCGTTTGCGTGTCAGGCTGTTGCCGACCGGTTTGCCGAAAAATATGACGTCAAGGTGCAGATGACCCGTGCCGGTTCCGGCTCGACCTACGCAAAAATCTTGGCGGAAAAGGACAATCCCAAAGGGGATGTCTGGTATGCAGGAACACTTGATCCCCATTCCCAGGCGGGTGTCAATGGCCTTCTCGAGCCTTACCAATCCGCAATGCTGAAAGAAATCGGCGAGCGATTCAGAAATCCGGCAACCAGTAAAAAGTACCACTCAGCCGGTGTCTATGCTGGTGTTCTGGGATATTCGGTGAATATGGATCTTCTCAAAGAAAAAAACCTTCCAATGCCCAAATCCTGGTCCGACCTGACCAATCCGGCATACAAAGGTTTAATCCAACTGGCGAGTCCTCAAAGTTCGGGAACCGCCTATACGACTCTGGCGACCCTCGTTCAGCTATGGGGAGAAGATAAGGCGTTTGAATATTTGGCCAAACTCCATAAAAACATAGGCCAGTACACCAAATCAGGATCGGCTCCCGGAAAAGCCGCTGCGCGCGGGGAGACGTTGATCGGCATCGGTTTTTTGCATGATCATGCCCTGCAAAAAGTCAACGGTTTTCCACTGGAGCTTGTGGTTCCTGCCGAGGGCACCGGGTATGAAATCGGCGGTTTGAGCATCATTAAAGGGGCCAGGAATATGGAAAATGCCAAAAAATTCATCGATTTCATGCTCTCCAAAGAAGGGCAGGAAGTCCCCCAGAAAGTAAAAATGTTTCAGGTGCCCACCAACATCCACGCGAATGTACCCAAAGAAGCCATCCGTCTCGATCAAGTCAACCTTATCGATTACGATTTCGTGGAATACGGCTCTGAGGAGATGCGCACCAAGTTGATAGACCGCTGGGCAAAAGAAATTAAACCGTTGCCGCGTTAATCCAACTCCGTTTCTGATTACATAACGGCAATGCTATCATCACATACCCATCATTTGTTGACGAGATCGGCCCCGGGGGAGACCTCCCCGCTGACCGTCCTGTTGTGGATCTCAGGAGGGTTTGTTGCCTATTGGTTTCTCCCGTGGATCGCTCTTGAGTACGGCCTGTTCGATGCCACGTTTGAGGAATATGTGGCGTCCCTGGGGTGGAAAGCCAACTCCCTTACTCTCATCATCCCGATATTTCTTGCTTTATTTACGCCTTTTGCCTGGTCAACGCTTCCCCTGAAACGGCTGGGATGGATTTATACCGTTTTCGCATCCGCCGGAATTTGTTTGATCTTTCTTGACTTCATCTTAAAAAAAAATGCCATGGGCCTGAGTGCGGCCGTCGTTGTGATGACGTGTGCCGCTCTCTTTGCCATCGGAATAGCCAAGGTCGGATTTCAGAGAGGAGACACCTTCGTCTCCGGCGCCGTGGTTTTCGTTATTTTCATGGTGCTTGTTTTCATATTCTACCCGGTTTTGAAAATTTTTTACCAGGTTCTTGTCAATCGCAATGGGGATTTCGTCCCGTTTCAGTTCTTCCGAATCATCACATCGTTTGGTGTGGGCCGTGTTGTTTTAAACACGCTCATTCTCGCCATTTCCGTTGGCGCGGCTACGACGGCTCTTGGTCTGATTTTCGCACTCTACGCTGTCAGAGCCACCACAAAACTTCGTTATGCCATACGGATCTTTTACATCCTTCCGATTATCACACCGCCGTTTGTGGTCGGTATGTCACTGATCCTTCTCTTTGGCAGAGCCGGAATGGTTAATGATATTTTGATATTCTTTTTCGGCCCACAGGGTATTTTTACGGCCGCCGGGTCGGAAGGTATCTTCGAAAGATCGGGATATATCTATGGATTCACCGGTATCTTCCTTGCACAGACCCTCTCATTGACGCCGATAAGCTATATGGTGCTCAGCGGGATGATCTCCACCATCAACCCAGCCATGGAAGAAGCCTCTCTTACCATGCGCGCCTCACGATGGGTGACACTGCGCAAGGTGACCCTTCCGTTAATGAAACCCGGAATCGCCAATGCCTTTTTACTCGGGATGATTTCATCAGCGGCGGATTTCGGCAACCCCTTGGTACTGGGCGGGGAATACGATGTCTTGTCCACAGAGATTTACTTTTCCATTGCCGGTGCCCAGCTCGACTTTGCCAAAGCATCGGCTCTAGGCCTGATATTGTTGTTTCTCTCTTTGACGGTTTTTATGATTCAAAAAAGATGGGTTGGGCAAAAATCTTACGTAACCGTAACCGGCATTCAGACAGCCGGGAATGTCACTCCCCTGCCACCGGGATTGCAGCGGCTTTTCACCCTTTTCATATCCGGTTGGCTGGTACTGGTCGGTGTCTTGTACATCAGCATTTTTCTCGGCGGTTTCGTCAAACAGTGGGGGGCCGACTATACGTTAACCATTGCGCATCATCGTGAGCTATGGATGCATGGCCTTGCTTCCGGAGGCTGGCCGTCATTTAAAAATTCACTGGTCTATTCCTTTCTTGCAGCTCCGTTGACGACGATGATCGGTGTTCTAATGGCCTACATCATCACCCGCAAACAATTCTGGGGACGAGGATTCATCGATTTCGGCAGCGTCCTGATCTTTGCCATTCCCGGAACTGTGATCGGTGTTGCCTACATCCTGGCATTTAATACCCCTCCTGTGGAGCTTACGGCTACAGCCATCATTCTTATCATCACCATGGCTATCCGGGCCATGCCGGTAGGCATCCGGGGCGGCATGTCGGCTTTGAGTCAGATATCAACGAGCCTGGAAGAAGCGTCTCAGCTGCAGCGCGCCGGAAGTCTGAAAACCATTAGATCGGTTCTTTTGCCCCTGCTACGGTCAACCATCATTTCATCCATGGCATACAGTTTCATCCGTTCAATGACGACCGTCTCGGCAGTTATTTTTCTGGCGACCGCCGGTACCAATGTCGCAACAACGTACATTTTGTCTCGCGTGGAAAGCGGTGACACCGGGGTTGCCGTCGCATACGGTTCGGTTCTGATTTTCACGATGCTGTGCTTTACGCTGCTTATTCAAATCCTTACCGGCCGATCCCGTGTCGAAAAACAGGTCAAAACTCAGTGAGGTTACATGTGGATAAAGCAAATTCTATCAAGATAACCCTAAAAAATGTTTCCAAACACTTTGGAACCGTCAAAGCGTTGGATCGGATTAACCTCGAGTTTGCGCCGGGAACAATGACAACGCTCTTAGGGCCTTCCGGATGCGGTAAAACCACCCTCCTCCGCCTTATTTCGGGTCTTGAAGTCGCAACATCCGGAGACATATGGTTTGGCGAAGAAAACGTAACCGACCTTTCGGCCACCAGGCGGGATGTGGGTATGGTGTTCCAATCCTACGCGCTCTTTCCCCATATGACGGTCGAACGCAATGTGGGATACGGACTGGGTGTTTTAAAAATAGATCCGGTAGAGATTGGGGAACGGGTGCAGCAGGCATTAAAAATGGTGAATCTCGATGGCTACCAGAAACGCCATCCGGATGAACTCTCAGGAGGCCAGCAGCAGCGGGTTGCGGTTGCCCGTGCCATGGTGTTAAAACCCAAAGTGCTGTTGTTTGATGAACCCCTGAGCAACATTGACAGTAAACTGCGTCGCAGCATGCGGGAAGATATCCGTATGCTGCAGCAGTCATCAGGTATTACGTCCGTTTATGTCACCCACGATCAAACCGAGGCCCTGGCTGTTTCCGACGAGGTGATCGTGATCAACGAGGGTAAAGTTGAACAGCAAGGTCCGCCTAAATCTCTCTACCATCGTCCGGTTACTACGTTTGTCGCCAATTTTATCGGGGAATCCAATGTTGTCGATGCGATAATAGAAAATGACGGAGAAAGCGAATGGGCTGTTTTTGGTGATGCCCGAATCCGGTTGCCGACAGATAAAAACGTGCCTGCTCGGCAAGGCCCTGTCAAACTCTCTTTACGACCGGAAATGCTCGATATTAAGGCAGAAGGTTCAACAGATGGGGCACTGGAAGGAATCATCTCTCATAGCGCTTATATGGGACCGGTGATAGAATACTCCATTGAAACCAAAGTCGGCAGCCTTTTTATCAGAGCCCCCGCCCACCGTGAACAGTATCAGCCCAATGATAAAGTAAATTTGCACATTCGTCCGGACGAGTTGATTGTGATACCGGCTGCCTGAAAAACTCAGGATCAATGGCGTCGGTATCAAGAAGGAGGAGATTCATGCCGTCGACGGTGTCGATTTGACCGTGGGGGAAAAAGAGGTGGTGGGGCTGGCCGGAGAATCGGGATGCGGAAAGTCGACTCTGGGCAGAATCGTTACAGGCTTTCTGACGCCCAACCGTGGGGAGGTCTTTTATCGGGGTGCGGATACGGTAAAAATGACATCTACGCAACGCGATCTCTTCTCGCTCAAAGTGCAGCTGATCTTTCAGGATCCTTTTTCTTCCCTAAATCCCCGAATGAAGGTCAGAAACATCATTGGGGAGGCCCCATTGTGTCACGGGATATGGACCCAGGATGTGTTCGACGATCGGCTCGACGACGTGATGACCCGCGTTGGACTCGACCCCTCCTACAAGACACGGTATCCTCACCAGTTTTCCGGCGGCCAGCGCCAGCGCATCGGTATCGCTCGGGCATTGGCCGTCGACCCCGATTGCATTGTGTGCGACGAAGCGGTTGCCGCCCTGGATGTTTCAATACAAGCCCAGATCTTGAATCTGTTTATCACATTCCGCGAGACGTTGAATCTGACCTACCTTTTCATCAGCCATGACCTGGGGGTTCTGGAACATCTTTCCGACCGGTTGTTGATAATGTATTTGGGCCGCATTATTGAAAGCGCGCCGACGGAGACGATTTTTGCCGCACCCAACCACCCGTACACACGGGCCCTATTGATCGGAATTCCGCGGTTGGACAGGCGCCATCAGGACTTTACCCCCGTTAAAGGCGAAATCCCCTCCCCCCTGTTTCCCCCCGGTGGGTGCCATTTTCACCCCAGATGCCCCCACGCGGTGAACCGGTGCCGTACGGAAGTTCCAATACTCCGGGCGGTCGGTTCCGATCACCTGTCCGCTTGTCATCTCAATGATGCGGTGCAAGAAACGATGGACGGTGATCTTTGAACGAAGTGCCGGTGCTCACACAGACGGTGACGGTATTTTTAAATGGGCATGCAAATGATCTAACAGACTCAGGAGGATATATATGAACACCATCGTAATGTTATTGGACAGTTTAAGGGCCGATCATCTGGGGTGTTACGGAAACCATTGGATCAAAACGCCGAACATCGATCGGTTGGCAGAGGAAAGCATCGTTTTTGACAGCGCTTACTCCGAGGGATTGCCGACACTTCCCTTCCGCAATGCCGCCTTTACCGGAAAGTATACCTTGACCCGAAAGGGATGGGCCGCCCTGTCCGCAGAGGATCAGCTGCTCAGCGAAGTCCTGTGGAGCAAGGGATATATCTCGGCCCTGGTGTCCGATACGGAACATATGCACCGATTTCCCCACAGCAACTTCGCCCGGGGCTTCGATTACGTGGAATGGATTCGAGGCAATGAGGGGGATGCCTATCGCACAGAGCCGAACATTAAGATCAACTTTGACTTTTTCGAACATGAAAAAAGTACGAGGGACCGTAAGGTTCGACCGGGCAGCTATCTTAAGGAAAGATATCGGCGATACCTGAGGAACATCTCCGAATGGACCGAAGACTGGTGGGAAAACGACGAGAACCGTTTTGTCTCCCGGGTCATGAAGGCAGCCATGGGCTGGCTGGAACGACAGAAGCGGCGCGACAACTTATTTTTATGGATAGACTCTTTCGATCCTCATGAGCCATACGATCCTACCAAGGAATTTCAGTCGCTTTATCCTGTCCCGAACTATTCCGGCCCCTCCATGTGTTGGTTTGGCGGTTATGCGGATGTCCTCTCAGATGCTGAAGTTAGCCATATCCGTGCCTTGTATGCGGCCATGGTATCCATGTGTGATAAATGGGTGGGGATTTTCCTAGATAAACTGAAACAACTCGACATGATGGATAACACGATGATCATTTTTCTTTCGGATCACGGAGAATGGATCGGTGAACGGGGACTTTTTCTGAAAGAGGAGAGCTGGCCGTACGAAGAGCTTTCTCGGATCCCATTCATCATCCGCCATCCGGAAGGGCTGGGTCGCGGGCAGCGGCATTCCGCATTTGTCGATACCACCGATATCATGCCGACGATACTCGATTTCCTTCAGATCATCGGCCCACGTGCCAGGGAGGTGACCTTCAAGGGTTCGCGGGTCTATCCGGCGGCGGGCACAGATGACATAGAGGGATACAGCCTGATACCACTCATCTGCGGGGAACAGGATCGTATCCGGGAGTTTTCAATATCCGGATGGCACGATATCTCCTGGAGGATTCGCGATAATCAATGGAGTTTCTATATGTGGGCGCCGAAAGAAAAGAGCCGACGAGACGGGCCGGAACTCTACCGAATCGATCATGAGTACCGAGTGCCCGCCCCGACGGTATTTGACCGGGAAAAGGACTGGATGGAAAGGGTGAACGTCATTGATCGGTATCCTGAAGTCGCCGAGAGACTGGAGCTCGAGCTTCACCGGTTTATGCGGAAATACGCGCCCGTGGCGCCCTGTGCGTCACTCAACCTCAATGTTTGAGTACTCCTATCGATCGGCATGTCACTGTGAGGCTTCATCATCCGCAATGACAAGTGCCGTGTCGAAGACGCTCATGGCATGGTCGATTTCGTCTCTGGTGACGGTCAAAGGCGGCGCCAGCATGATGACACTGGTCTGCCCCGGAAGACAGTACACACCTTCCTGAAGGGCGTTGGCCAGAACCTTCATCTTGGCTGTGGACTGCCGGGGACCTTCCAACCAAGGGTCGTGGATGGGCTCCTTGGTTTCTTGATCCTTGACAAGTTCCAACCCCACGAACAACCCTTTGCCGCGCACATCGCCGACGCTGATATGTTTTTCCTGAAGTTCCAGGGCTTTTTCCATCAGATACCGGCCCAACTCGGCTGAGCGCTGGACCAATCCGTCGGCCATGTACACCTCGACGGCAGCGATTCCTGCGGCCATGGCCAGGGTGTGTCCGCTGTACGTGTGGCCATGCACCCACTGTTTGCCCTCAAACTCCTTTGCCACCCACTGCCGCATGCTGGTGGCGGCCAGCGGTATGTAACCGGCAGTGATCCCTTTTGCCATGGTGATGACATCGGGGACCGTGTTCCAGTGCTCTATGGCAAACCATTTTCCCGTTCGTCCAAAACCGGTCATCACCTCGTCACAGATGAGCAGCATCTCGTACTTGTCGCAGATCTCTCGAATCTTCTGCCAGTATCCGTCGGGGGGAATGATGATCCCGTTCGCACCGACGATGGGTTCGGAGATGAAAGCGGCCACCCGTTTGGGACCCTCGAACCGGACCACGTCCTCAACGTGTTTCGCGCATTGGAGATCGCACGCCGGATATGCTGCACCGAAGGGGCATCGATAGCAATATGGGCCGAGGCAATGCACCACGCTCGGGATTGAGGGCTCGCTGGACCAGTTTCGATAATCGTTGGAAATTGCCATGGCGCCAAAGGTTGACCCATGGTAGCCCCCCCAGCGGGATATGATCTTCTGTCGCCCGGTGGCCAGCCGCGCCAGCTTGATGGCGCCTTCATTGGCCTCGGCGCCGCTGGTGGAAAAATACGACTTTTTAATGTCCCCCGGAGTCACCTCGGCAAGCAGTTTTGCCAGGCGTGCTTTGGGCTCGGTGGCAAAGGGGGATGCCATGGTCTCGAGTGTGGCCGCCTGTCTGGCAATAGCGTCTACTACCCGTTTCTCTCCATGACCAAGATTACTGAAGACAAACTGGGATGTGAAGTCAAGATACTTTTTGCCGGAAACGTCGTAGAAATAGTTTCCCTCCGCACGGGCCGCCACCACGGGGTTCAGGCCCTTTTGAAACACCCAGGGATGAAGGACATATTCGAGCTCATACTGTCTGATAATGTCGGGGTCAAGGCAGGATTCCCGGCTGTGGTTCAACATAAAAATGTCTCCTTTCTAGCTTCGTCTATTCCATAAGGCCAAAATCATATGTCTGAAAACACTATCGACGATGTCCGTACAATAGGCAAGAAACCCAAACAGGAATTGACGCGCACCCCGCAACCCGGATGGGGGGGACTTCCGTTTTTGGCTCCGGTAAGCCTGCGGGGATTACGCTCGGTTTATGGGTTCAAGACAGCTTTGACCGGTAGGCGGCGATGACCTCGACGGCAATCCCGGCGGATTCCGCAAAGGCAAGCAGTGTATCGGCCATCTTGCGGGCGATTTCCCGGTTATCGTCGTAGATGTTGGTCTGCTGTTTGGGGTCCTTCTCGATATCGTAGAGCTCGGGGAGATCCGTTATCTTCCCGCCGAAAAGGAGGGCATGCGTTTTCCCGGTAACGGTGACCCACAAAAGGGTGGATTCGTCTTCCGCACTGTTGACAAACCCGGGCATCCCGCCTACGAGAAAGGGAGCCAACTGGCGGGTGGTAACAGCATAATCGCGGATCCAGCCCGAGGCCGTGCCGTCCATCAACGGTACCAGCGATGCGCCGTCAAACCGGGGCAATCCGTTTGTCCGACCTTCCATGATGCCGGGGTTTTCCATGATGACCTCCCGGTCCGGAAGATGCGATTTTCCGGGGAGCTTGGCCGTGGAGTCGATCCCGGCGACCTCCAGGATGGTGGGAAGAATATCCGTGGGCTGGATCACTTCGCCGATCCGTCTTCCCGCATGAGCCCCGCCCGGCATCTTGATGGCTAGCGGTACCCGGGTCAGTTCTTCGTACAGCGGCCACGGACCCCGGGGGTCGTCCTTTGAGATGTTGATCTTTCCGGTGCAATTGTGTTCCCCGATATAGATACCGTGGTCGCTGGTAAAAATGATGAGGCTATCGTCGTAGATGCCCACATCCTTGATCTTCCGGATTAGCCGGCCGATCCACTTGCTCACCATTTCGAGTTCGGCCTTGTAATGGGCGTTCATGTCGTGGATTTCTTCAGGGGTGAAAATATCCGCCCGGCCGTAGTTGGGCATGATCATCCGGACGCCGTCGTAGGCGGGGTCCGCATATTTGTCTACCAGAAACTTTGGCGGATCCCACGGTTCGTGGGGGTCGAAGAAATCCACATGGAGAAAGAAGTTCTCCTCCTTGTAGTTGGCCTCGATCCACCGGCTGGCCATCAGAGCGGTTTGGGGGGCGAATCGGTCTTCCTCCCAGACCCAGTCGTCGTTGATCCAGGTGGAAAGGTCGCCGGTGGGGTGATCCCCGAAGTAGAAGGTGTGCCGGGTCTTTTCCGCCGGGATGACCCGGGGTAGCGGGGTGTTCATCCGGGTGAAATAGACATCCCGTTCCTGGCCCCGGGTGAGATAATACCCGAGATAACCCCGATCGAAGTTCATGTCCCGACGGAGGAGATTGGCCGCGTCGGTGATCAACTGAGTGGCATACCCGTGGTCGAGAAGGATTTCACCGGCGGTGATATCCGTTTCGCCGATGGGTTCCCATCCGCGGGTGGGGAACCCGAACCGGCCGGTGAGCATGTCGAACCGGTGGGGAACGGTGGGGAAGCTTCCGGCATATGTCCGTTCAAAAAAAACGGAATCCCGGATAAATTCGTCGATCTCCGGTGTGTCCACCGAAACCATGCCGTTTGATCCGATGTGATCATACCGAAACGAGTCTGAAACGATAAGGATGATGCGCATAATTAAGCCCTCCTTTTAGTAACGAAATTACAGCCAAATGGTTTAGGCCAAGGAAATATCCTCCGGAACGGTATATTTCCCCGATGGTAAATTAGAATATTTGTACTATCCAGTTAGTGAGAAAGAAGCTCATGGCACTTCTGTGCGGCTGCAGGCGCATCATACGCATACCCGTCTGCACCGATTTGATCTGCAAATGCCTGGGTTAACGGCGCCCCCCCCACAATGATTTTAATGGCATCCTTGAGCCCATTCGTCGCCAGGGCATCGATGGTTTTTTTCATCTCAACCATCGTTGTCGTTAACAGGGCACTCATGGCCAGAATGTCCGGTTTCCTATCCCGAGCGGCTTGGATGAATGTTTCAGTGCTAATAGACACTCCCAGATCTTCCACGATATACCCCTGGCCTTCAAGCATCATGACCACAAGATTTTTTCCGATATCGTGAAGATCACCCTTCACGGTGCCGATAACGACTTTACCCCGTTCTTTACGATTAGAGGCTGCTAGCTGGTCCTTAAAGTGGTTCAGCGCCGCCGCCATTGCTTTCGCGGCGATCATCATTTCCGGAATATAAATTTCGCCGTTTTGAAATTTTTCACCGATGCGTGTCATTCCAGGAATCATCCCTTTGGTCACAACATCTGTAGCACTCATCCCCGATTCAATATCCATCTGGACGAGGTCAAGGACCTTCGCTTCATTATTGCCGAGCAAAACGGACACATATTTTTCAACCTCTAACGATGCTGCCTGCCGATGCTCTTCGTGTTTGGTTTTACCCTGAAATGTCCAGATTTTACCCGTAACACCGCCTTCTTTGAGTTCAATCGGATATCTGCCGAATTCAAAAGTAGCATCGATCATGGCTTTCATGTTTTCAAGTGGTACATAATCGGCGATGGAATTTGACGATGCCACCATATATCCCCCACCAGGACCGATGGTTCGAATTCGTTCATATACTTCGGCACGGACATCTTCCGGGGTTCCCAGCGTCAATGTGGAATCCAGGTTAACGTTTCCGAGCAAACAGAGCGAATTTCCCCATTTTTTCTTTACTTCAAGGATGTCCATACAGTTGGGTTGCACCGGATGAAACCCATGGAAGCCACACGCAATAAGATCGTCCATGATCTCTGAACAATCACCATCGCTGTGATAGATAAAACCGATACCTTTGTCGCGACACACATCCCCCATTTTTTTATACCACGGAAAGACGTATTTCCGCAGATATTTGGGATGAATCAGAAGCCCGGTATTGTGAGCAATATCATCCGGATTCGAAATGACACCGACACAGGTGTATTCAATAACCCGCAACAGTGTCTCGTACTGGATCTGTCCGATTTTCTGAAATAATGCCGAAACGAGCTCCTCGTCGGTTTCAAGGGCATGGAAAAATGTTTCCGCCCCCATCAACATCCATGCGGGAGTGTATATTTTTCCTAAAATCACATTGGCTTTCATTCCAGTCGGCAAAATTTTGTCATAAGTGGCCCATTTCGAAAAATCAAAGCCATCCACTGCGGGCCACTGAAATTTCTCGAACTGCTCTCGGTTCGTTATGATTCCCCTGTGCTCATTTGCCCACTGTCGAGTTCGGTCTTCTCCGAATGCGGTTTTAGCGGTTTCACCTTTTGAACGGAAGATGGGGTCAAGTGCCTCCCAAATCCCCGCCTGACCGGGCACAAAATCATAGCCGGCCGTGGCGAAAAATTCCAACTGATCTTCCAAAGTGCGTATCTTTTTGCCCATAAATTTATTTTTGAGCAATGGGTCGATACCCCAGTCACCCAGGGGAACTCTAACGGGTTCTTCACAATGCAAGGCAGTAAGATAATTTTCAAAGTCTGGGTTCTTTTTGAGGCTCATCGTGTGTTTTCCTTTACATGTTTTTAATAATCTCTAATCATCAGAATATCTTCAGGAGTAAGTATCCAATAGCAAAAATCCATGTCAATAGCAAAAATCTCCGGTAGATCCGTAAACAATCCTGGACGGAAAGATCCGTCTTTGCTACCTTATGGGTCAGCGTGTTTGCAAATATATGTGGATAGTGTCCGTCCAGAAACGAGGGATTTTGTTCGAGATCAAGGCGTGCGAAAAATTTTACTGCAGGTATATAGTTGATATTCCGAGGATAAAATTTTGAGCATAACGATGATATCGGGCAAAATAACCGTTTGTGGATGGGCACTAGTTAGAAAGGATTAAAATGCCCCAGTTAAGCTTCATTGGTCAACCGAAAGAACTGCTCGACACCCCTGCCCTGCTCGTGGATCTGGATGTGATGGAGCGCAATATCGAACGTATGGCCCAGATCATAATCCGGGAGGCAGGGGTCCGCTGGCGACCCCACACCAAGGGAATAAAGACGCCGGCCATCGCTCATATGCTAATAAAGGCAGGGGCTAGCGGCATCACCTGTGCCAAATTGGGGGAAGCCGAGGTGATGGCTGGCGGCGGTATATTCAACATCCTGATTGCCAATCAGGTCGTGGGAGACCGAAAAGTCACCCGCCTGGTCAACCTACGCCGGCACGCTGATGTCATCGTAGCAGTGGACAGCGTGATAAACGTCGACGCGCTGGATCAGGCGGCACGGGCCAAGGGGGTGAAGCTTGGCGTGGTTATCGAAGTGAACACGGGTATGAAGCGCGCCGGTTTGGAACCCGGAGAGGGCACCCTTTCCCTGGCAAAAAAGATCGCCTCCCGCCCTGGGCTGCGCTTTGAGGGATTGATGACCTGGGAATCGACAGCTCTCAAGATCCAGGATCCGGAAGAGAAGCGGCAGGTGGTGCAAATCGCCTTAAAACGGCTTACCGATACGGCTCAATTATGCCGGGAAGCGGGCATCGCGGTGAACATCATCAGTTGCGGCGGCACCGGAACATTCTGGTTTAGTGCCTTTGCCCCTGGGATCACCGAAATTCAGGCCGGTGGCGGTATCCTGGGTGATGTCAATTACCGGAAAAATTTTGGAGTTAAACTCCCGCATGCGCTCACGGTGCTGAGTACGGTTACCAGCCGGCCGACACCGAACCGCATTATCTTTGATGCGGGCAGAAAGACCATGAGTGCCGAAATGGCATCTCCCGAACCGGTCGGTATGCCGGAGGTATCAAAGATTTGGCTGTCGGCCGAGCATGGAGCGATTGAAATGATGGCTCCGCATTCGGAGCCGGGGGTCGGAGACAAAATCGAGCTGATTCCCGGATATTCCGATGTGACGGTAGCGCTGCACGACGAACTTTACGGCATCCGAAACGGTGTGGTGGAAACCGCCTTTCCTCTGCTGGGACGCGGACGCTTGCAGTAGGTTTTTAAATATTCGTTTCTTAACCTGTTCTTTTAATCCGCCCGTCTGACTGTCAGAAGCCATAAAAACCGATCCAAATCGATGGTGTCGTTTTCATCAAACACGACCCCTTCTTTTTCCAGCAATCGTTTTTGAACCTCATAACCGTTGAACGGCTTCAGCGATATTTTTCCGTGCCGATTCACCACCCGGTGCCAGGGGAGTTTGTATTTCCGCGAACTGGAGTGGAGTATCCTGGCCACCTGTCTGGCGGCGCCGGGGTTTCCGGCCATGGCGGCGATAAAGCCGTATGTGGAAACCTTTCCGAAAGGGATCCGTTTGATGATCTTTTTTACCTCGGAAGTATACGCGTTTGGCATCGATTTGCGATTGACCTGAATTTATCAAAGCAGTTAAGGTTCGGACCACCCAGCTGTGAAGACCAGTCCCCTACCCCTGGATGGAGTAGCCGCCGTCCGCCGGGATAGCGGTACCGGTGATGAAATTGGAGGCAGCGCTACTCAAGAAAACAGCGATGCCGGAAAGATCGTCCGGCTGGCCCCACTTGCCCACGGGCGTGCGCCGGAGGACCTGGTCGTGCAATTCCGGGACGTGCTCGCGTCCGGCTCGGGTCAGGTCGGTGTCGATCCAGCCGGGTAGAATGGCGTTTACCTGGATGTTGTCCTTGGCCCAGGCCGTGGCCAGCCCCTTGGTCAGCTGCACCACCCCGCCCTTGCTGGCGCCATACGGTGTGGTATAAGACGCGCCAAAAATCGACATCATTGAACCGATGTTGATCACCTTTCCGCCACCGATTTTGACCATTTCAGGATAGGCCATCTGGCTGCAGACAAACGCCCCGGTCAGGTTGGTGTCGATCACCCGATACCATTCCGAAATGTCGTATTCCTGGGGTTTCTTTCGAACATTGGTGCCGGCATTGTTGATGAGTATGTCGAGCCGCCCAAACCGGCTTACCGTTTTTTCAACCATGGCCCGGCACGATGCATTGTCCGTCACGTCCACCACAACAGTCAGGGTGTCTGCACCCAACCCCCGGAGCTCGGCTTCGGCGGCAGCGTTTTTTTGCGTATTCCGGGCGGCCACAACAATGTCGGCCCCTGCTTCGGCAAGCCCTCGGGCCAAACCGAGACCGATTCCGCCGTTTCCGCCGGTGACCACGGCCACGCGACCCGAAAGATCGAAAAGTCTCATACTATCCTCCCAATTTATGTAGTGTTTTCACCGGCATCCTCATACCTGTGACGCATCAGAAAAGATAATGGTCCGGATGATCGATTTGTATCCGTTCACCCTCCATTTTACAAGCGTAAAGTATCTGTTATTCATTTGAACCGGAAAGGATGCGGAAGTTACACAACAGGGGACGGCTTGCGGGTCTTTTCGTCGTCTAAAGGCCCGCCAAATGCTCTCAGTGGCCCGCATCGTCTTTTTATTACCATATATAGGTACCTTATATAGGTACCTTCTGTTTTCCGGTGGAGTTGTGGTGAAGTCCATGACGACAGGATTCCCAGGTGGATTGTAAACTTTGCCAAAGTTTAGTGAAAAATTCAGGTATTACGGAAGCTCGATTGTATTGACATATGAGTACGTGTTTGGATAGATATCAAAAAGTTATATAAATCCTGAGACGTTATGATTGTGTGCATGTCACCGGGGCAGTGGTCCCGATAATGCACGAAAGGAGGTGATGAGACAATTACTTCGGTATAGCGGAATCGTGGGCATTTTTTTCATCATAATTCGGTTCGGAAGGAGGTAGTAAAATGACATCAATGGATAGAAAAAATCTGATCGGCATTTTTGTGACGCTTATCCTGATATTTGGTTTCACCATGCAGACTCTGGCGGCGGAACAAGAAAAACCGGAGGCGAACGCGGTGCTCGAGGCTTGGTTCTGGAAATCTTTTGTCAAAGAACAGAACGAGTATCTGATCCAGCAGTTCAAAAATTTTGAGGCGGAAACCGGGGTGAAAGTAAACGCTTCCTTTTTACCTTCGGAGGAAATCTATCGGAAACAGTTGGCTGCGGTTGAGGCGAAGACCTTTCCCGATGTTTCGGAAATATGGGCGAACAATGTCGATCAGTTCAACCGCATGGGGATGCTGCTTGATATCGACGATGTGTTTGAATCGCTAAACGCAAAAAGCCCGCTATCCAAACTTTTGTCCACCATGGTAACCATCGGCGGGAAAAAAGTGGGGATTCCCTTGCATACCAGCGCTGAGGCTCATTACTGGAGAAAGGACATCCTCGACGAATTGGGGTTGAAAATCCCTCAAAACTGGGAGGAATTGAAAACTGCGGCCAAAAAAATTACCGATGCCGGCGCTGTCTATGGGTTCTCTACAGCGCTGGGAAGACCGGCAACCGACGGGGAGAAGTTCATCCAGACGGTGCTTTGGTCCCAAGGTGGCTCCATCGTGGATGCAAACGGAAACCTGGTATTCAAATCCCCGGCAACCGTCAAGGCATACGATTATATCGCCGACCTCTACAGGGAAAAAATTATGCCCCCCGGGATCACCTCATGGGACGATGGCGGCAACAACAGGGCATACCAGACCGGGGCGGTGGCCGGGATCCAAAATACCGCCAGCGTTTACAATTACATGAACAAGAATGATCAGGAGTTGCTGAAAAAGACGGTGATTGTCCCCATCGCGGCAGGACCGAATGGCCGGTTTACCGACACCGTCCCCCATGCTGTCGGCATCAATATAAATACCAAGTTTCCCAAGGCAGCCAAAGCGCTTGTCAAATACATCATGGACGCAAATCGTTATCAGGGATGGATCGAGGAGGCCGGAGGGCAAATCCAGCCGGTCTATCCTGAACTGGTGTCGCATCCTTTCTGGAAGGATCCCTACCGAAAGGCATTCATCGAGATGGGGGCCAAATACGGCGTATATCAGGGATGGCCCGGCCCCTCCAGCGCAGCGCGGGGGGAGGTCTTTGGAAGCTATGTCCTGTCGGACACGATGCAGAAAATCCTCATCGATAAATGGCCAACGGAAAAAGCCATCGATTGGGGAAATAAAAAGATCAAAGAAATATATGAAGGGTGGAAATAGAGGCTTCATGAAGAGAACATAGCGATCCGCAATGGATATAGCCTGTTTGCAAACAGGCTATATCCATAAAAGTAAGGGGAAAAAACATGGAATTCAGGAACAACCAGCGGGCCTTAGGGCTTATCCTGATACTGCCGCTGTTTCTCTTTGTGATGGGAATGATTCTCTTTCCCTTTTGTATGAACATCTGGCTCAGCTTGACAAATAAGCGTATCGGGATGCCGACCCATTTCATAGGATTCGGCAATTACCTGCACTGGTTAAAAAACCCAGATTTTTATAAAATCCTAGGCAACACGTTGATCTACACCATTTCAACCATCGTAATGAAATTTCTGATCGGACTCGGAACAGCCCTTCTGTTAAACCGCAAATTTACGGGGAGGAATTTTTTCAGGGTCTTTTTCTTGATTCCCTGGATCATTCCAACCTTGGTAACCTGCTTTACCTTCCGGTGGCTACTGGATGATCTGGTGGGGGTTTTTAATTTCTTTATGGTAAAAATGGGTTTTCATGCCGTTGCGTGGCTTTCTCATCCGACTACGGCGCTCGGTTCCATCATCGCCGTCAACATTTGGCGAGGATTCCCATTTTTTGCAATTCTGCTTCTGGCAGCACTTCAGAGTATCCCCGAAGATTTATACGACGCCGCCGGAATCGACGGAGCGAACAAATTTCAAAGTTTTTTTCACGTGACCTTGCCCGGAATCAAAAAAATCACCCTAATCGCCGTCCTGCTTTCGACTATATGGACCTTCAACGATTTTGAAATTGTTTACCTTTTAACCCGGGGAGGCCCAGGATATTCGAGCATGATCATCGTACCCTTTGTCTATGAAATCGGAATCCGAGCGAATCAACTGGCAAAAGCCATTACCTTTCCGATGCTCGTATTCCCGGTTCTGCTGGCGCTGATTTTTTTCACCTCCCGGATAGTTTTTAAAGAGGACTAGGTTATGGAATCCCATCAATTCAATAAGGCTTTGTCCAAAGGGCTTTTCTGGTTTGGAATATGGATGATATTTTCGATCATTGCGTTCCCGCTGTATTGGATGACCATCACATCATTCAAACCCTATAAGGAAATTTTCTCCCGAACCCCCACCTTTTTCCCCCAGACGTTCTATTTTGGACACTATGTCAATATCCTAAAAGACGGGCTGTTTGGCTACTACATGAACAGCATGATCGTTGCCGTATCCGCCACCTTTATCTCCGTTTCAGTCGGGATACTGGCAGCTTACAGCCTCTCCCACTTTCGCTACAGAGGCCGCCAGACTCTCAGCCAAATGATCCTGTATGTATACCTGTTTCCCGGGGCAGTCCTGTTTATTCCGCTGCTGATCGTAATCAATTCATTACACCTGGCGGATTCGCTCCTCTCACTGGTCGTCACCTATCCGGTATTCGGCATGCCCTTTGCCGCCTGGCTGCTCACGGGTTATTTCAATACCATCCCCCGAGAGTTGGAGGAGGCGGCACGGATGGATGGCTGCGGAAGGATGGGGGCGCTGTTTCGAATCATCCTTCCGGTGGCGCTTCCGGGAATCGTGTCCGCCACGGTCTACTGCTTTCTGCTGAGCTGGAACGAGCTCCTGTATGCCTTTACTTTTATCAGTTCCAATACCAAAAAAACGCTTCCCATGTGGCTTTCGGAACGAATCCTGGGAGATGTCTTTATGTGGGGGGAGCTGATGGCCGGCGCACTCATTATGCTGGTACCGATTATTATCATCTATGCCCTGGGTCAGAAGTATCTGGTAAGAGGGCTGACTGCCGGGGCCGTAAAAGAATGAGCCTTCCGACACATCATCCGGCACAAACAGAAAATGAACTACCCCGCTGCCCCGATAAGATAGATCTTCGCTTCGCTTCGACAAGCAACGGGATATCAATGGAATTCGCCGGCGTATGGTTGCTTTGGCCGCCCAGTAAAATATTGCATGCGAAAACAGTGGACCCGGGACAAGATCGTCCCCCCGATATATTTAAATCAGGATAGGAGATATACCCTGTATGAAACGAAAAGCCGCAAAACTCGTAGCGCCCAAACAGTTCGAAATTGTTGAGGAACCCATCCGGCCCCTTAAAGAAAACGAGGTGCTGCTGCGCATCGTGTCCTCCGGTCTATGTCATTCCGACATGCCGGCATACCACGGAGAAAGCCGCATCAACCGGACTCCGGAAGGGATCCCCTACATGGATACCGATCTGAAATACCCCTTCGAGATCGGGCATGAACCGTCCGGGATCATCGAGGATGTTGGGTCCGGGGTTAAGGATTTTAGACCCGGAGATCGTGTGGGGGGTGCCGCCCGGGCTGTATTTGCCACCCACGCCTATGCCGACCCGGCCACCTTGATCAAGTTACCTGACACGGTAACGGATTCGAAATACTGTCTCATCGAACCCCTGACCTGTATTTCCAATATCCTGCGGGCCGCCAACCCGGAGTACGGTGACACGGTGGCCGTCATCGGCTCCGGTATGATGGGGCTGATGACCCTGGCCGGTCTGAGACGGAGTGCCGTACGGGAACTGATTGCCGTGGATTTGATGGAATCGCGTCTCGAACTGGCCAAGAAAATGGGGGCCACCCGGATCCTGAACCCCAAAATGGGGGATGTGCTGTCCGAGATCAAAGAGCTGACCCGGGGAAACGGGGTCGACGTGGTCATCGAGTTCACCGGAAGACTGGCCGGTCTGGAGTTTGCCTGTGACATCATCCGGCCCATCAGCCCCAAAGGGTTCGAAGGGCGGGGAAAGATCCTGATTCCGTCGCTCTACGCTGATGATCAGGTGTTCAATTCTTCCCTGGGGTATAAGCTCATGTTCAAATCCCCCATACTCCACTCCACCCATCCCTGGTATTCATCCGATTACAAAGAAGACCAGAGACGGGCGCTGTGGGGATACACCCAGGAGATCCTCCCCCTAAACACCATCATTACCCATGAATTCAATCTCGAGGAGACCAATAAAGGCTTTGAGACGGCCGAAACCGGGGTGGACGGCTACATAAAGGGTATCGTGGTTCCCTGAAACGATCCGGATACCTCAAGCGGGCTGTCGATTCGATTCGTTTGGGAGAAAACCGTGCCGGTTGTACAGCGTCGGTCTTCGATGATGGGTTCCCCGGCACGGGGTGTGCCGGAGCTACTCGCCGCTTCGAAAATTCGTGACCACCTGTCTGGACAGGTTCAGCTCTTCAACGACCACCCGACAACCGCCACGGACCGGCGCCTGCGCCTGAACGCCGACCATTACCGACTCCGGCCATTGGAGACCGAAGGTGCGGGCAAACCGCCAGATTTTTCCGTCGATGCTGTAGTGCATTCCCACAACGCCCCCTATCCGTGTAATCCGAAGGAAGGCTTCCGGTGTTATCAGCAATTCGTTGTTTGCATCGTCCGACCAGGTGTTGGTTACCACCGAAACAATGGACATCTCGCCCAATGGACTCCGCTCGATACACAATTTGGCCCACAGGGTTTCATCGCTTCGAATGGTGATCGCCCCGGCATCGGCAAAAGCCTTGGAATCCACCCTAATTTTCGATATCAGGGTAAAATCGCCTTGGACCCGGGTGTATAAAAAGCAGGCGCTGTCCCTGGACGGTTGTCCGTATTTCCGGAACACATCGGTTTCCCCGTCCGGTGTTATGCTAAGCTCCCCATGATGAAACTCCCATACAGCCGGTTCGTTTACCCATGCCAACCCGTTTGCCAGGCTTTTTCCGGTACAGTTTTTAAACAGATTCATCGGTCTTTCCATTCTTCAATCAGTTGAGATACCGGCCTCTTAGCCTGGCGAAGAGCCTCGATCATGAATATCGACCCATGTATCGGTGGTATAGATACAGCAGGTTGATCGTACTCATCAAGAATACCTCTTCCCTCGTGTCCACCCTCTTTCCAACTGAGCAGATACCGGGGATTGAGTGGAAACGGTCCGCCTCCCAAAGGTTTTGGGGATCCTGCTACAACGGGTATGTCCGGTCTCTCACACAATCTTAACAGCTCCTGAGCAATCCGAACACGGTTTTTCACATTTCCATATACCGTCGTTATACCTATTAGTTCTAGCTCATTGCTGAGTGCGGCTAATGCAACACCGTATGCATCATCGACATCTATTCCGATATCGGTATCTATCAGAAGCAATCGTCCCATAGGGTATCTGCCATCCTTTCAAAGCACCGGCCGTCATACATAGGTATCCATTCTTCCCGGCCGCCTCCTCCAATTCCTTTGGAATACCATCGATAAAAGCCCCGAGAAACAAAATCACAATAGATATATGAATACCCTTAAGTATCTGTTCTGTCGATTAAATTCATGATGGATCTGACAAACCGTGAGTCGATCCTTTAAAGGCTTACTTAACCATTACTGTTAAGAAATTATGTTTTCAACCTTCGATGGCGAGAATTCTAAAAAAAATATTGACAAAGCCAAAGCGCATAAGTACTAAATTGCAATTACGCTCAACAAATCACAGAAGGGGGGTTACGAGCGTTTGGACCAATTGTACTATAGGGTTGAAAACAAGCTGCTCAAACTGATTGAATCGCTTCAAAAAAAACAAGCCGATAAACAATGGGAAGATAACCTTCAATCTAAGTGAAACTGATGCTCCGCCACGCAACCCATATCCGTTATCATATTGCGGCGATTCCCGCTGCGCATCCCGCCCGCTGCGGGATGTGAATGTATGCAACGAAGGCGCGGTAATTCCCGGAATCTAAAAGAATATTCATGAAGAAATAGTAAAAATTGATCTCAAAACTCTTGATTCAAATACAGAAGGTATCCATTTTCAACCCATTATTCCAATACCTCACCATTCCATCATTCCATGTGGATGTGGGTACCATGAGTATCGAAATGTCCGATAATCTATTGGGCATTTTTCCAATCACTCACAACAAAAAGGAGGAGATTATGAGAAAGAGAAACGGATTTATTTTCAGTTTGGTAGTCATTGCGGTTGTTCTTGCATTTACCTCGCAACCGGCGTTTGCGGAACAGGTTTATAGAGTCGGTCTGGAAGTCTCCGGAAAATCGATTCCATTCCAAGCCGCAGAAAAATTAGCCGCGTATGTGAAAGAAAAAACCAATGGAGAATATGTTCTTCGTTTGTTTCCCGGCGGCCAGCTGGGACCGGCACGTGAGCAGTTTCAACAGATGAAGATGGGCACCCTGGATTTTGCGCTGCACACGAATAACTCGCCGACTCTCGTAAAGGAAGGGAAGAACTTCAACGCCACGGCTTCACCGTACGTGTTTCGTTCTGCCGAAGAATATAGAAAATTTCTCAAATCACCACTGGCCCAAGAGATGTCTTCCTGGCTTGAAAAAGGCGGCATAAGCGTTATCGGCTACACCGGCTATCGTCCGCCACGCGCCCTGACCACCACAAACACACCGATTCGTACACCCAAAGATATGGAAGGGTTAAAGATAAGGGTTCCCGGCATGAAATCCATCCGCGCATTTTTTCAAGAATGCGGTGCAAATCCAACCCCCATGCCCTTTACCGAACTCTTTACGGCACTGAAAACCGGTGTCGTGGTCGGCCAGGACAACGGCATCGATATCGTGCAACCGAACGGTTTTTATGCGGTCCAGAAATACTACATGAAACTGGACCATGCCCTGGGTGCTCATATTCTATATGCCAGTGCGGCAAAATGGAAGAAATTGCCGGACAGCCTGAAAAAAGTAATCATTGAAGGATGTGATGTTGCAGCAGACTATAGTAACAAGACTTTTGATGAGTACCAGAATATCGCCTATAAGGAGTTGGAAGAAAAAGGCATGACAATCCTGGACGTTGATAAGGCAGCGTTTGAAGAAATTGGAAAAAAAGTTTGGGTCAAATTCGACGGCGTACTCTGGGACAAAGGATTCATGGATAGAGTGCAGAAGCAGCTTGCAGAATTTCGATAAAATCATATGAAATTAGATTCCGGAGCCACAGCGGTATGCTGTGGCTCCAATGGAGCGCTATTCAAACCGCGTTGACGAGGAGGGCTCTATTGTGTTCTGGAAAACATTAGATCGTCTGATTGATTTTCTGGCTGCAAGCAGCCTCATATCAATGGTCTTCATTGTGGCCCTTCAGGTTTTTTACCGGTATATATTAAACCGTCCCCTTCTTTGGCCGCTGGAGGTTTCGTTATTTCTTTTTGTGTATTTAGTTTGGTTGGGAGGCACGGCCGGTATTCGGGATGAGCGTGAGATCCGCATCGAGTTGGCCGAAAAATATCTTCCCCTTTTCATAAAACGATTTCTGATGCCGCTGCTCAGCATCATATCAATCGGTTTGATGATTCTGGTTGTTTATTACGGCGTCAAAGTAATGAATTTTCAAAAAACGGGCATATATGATGCCCTCCCCTTTCCACGCAGCATTCTTTTTGCCGTTGCTCCAATTGTTGGCACCTTGATGGGTATTTATCTATTGCGGCGGTTAATCGGACAGCTGAGGCCATTTTTTGCGTCCGGCAGGACTCAGACGAAGGGAGATTGACTGAAATGGACCTTTTAATCCTGTTTGGCGGGCTTTTTTTGCTGATGATCATAGGTCTTCCCATCACCTTTGCCATGGGGACATCCGCTGTCTTCTATCTTCTCGTTTCAGGACAGATGGATATGCTCATCATGCTTCCGAACCGAATGGTTCTTGGATGCGAAAGTTATGGTTTGATGGCCATTCCGTTTTTCTTTTTTGCAGGCGCGATTATGTCGACAGGCGGCCTGACCCTGCGATTGATAGATTTTTCACGCGTTATTGTCGGTCATGTTACCGGAAGCCTTGCATTGATTAATGTAATGGCCAGCATGTTCTTTTCCGGCATCTCCGGCTCTTGTGTCTCGGACACTTCCGCAATCGGGAGCGTGCTCATCCCTGCCATGAAAAAAGACGGCTACTCGCCGGAGTTTTCAGCGGCGGTGACGGGATCCTCTTCAACGATCGGCCATATTATTCCTCCCAGCATTCCCATGATATTAATCGGAGTAATGCAGGAGATGCCAATTGGAAAACTTTTTTTAGCCGGGGCGATCCCGGGGCTCCTGCTGGGATTCGCGCTTTTGGCTGTTTCTTACATCATAAGCAAAAAACGCAACTACCCCAAGGAGGAACAGCGGGCCGACTTTCGTACGGTCGTCCGGGCATCGATCGACGGGTTTTTTGTCCTCATTATGCCGTTGATCGTGGTTTGTGGTATCGTTTTCGGTGTGGTCACCGTAACCGAAACCGGAGTTTTGGCTTGTATTTACGGGGTGGTGCTCAGTTTTTGTTACAAGGACATTACGCTTCGCACATTTTGGACGACGGTTAGGGATTCCGCCGTCAGTGTGGGAAATCTATTGATTATTTTGGCCACAGCAAGTTTTTTCGGCTGGGTGCTGGTCAATACAGGGATTGCAAATCAGCTGACGGACGTCATTCTTTCCATCAGCACCAACAAGTACATGGTACTGACGTTGCTGGTCCTTGCACTGCTCATCATCGGTTGCGGGCTGGATGTTATTGCAATGGTCTTTATCTTTGTTCCGGTCATGCTTCCTCTGATCGAAAAGATTGGGTTAGATCCCTATCATTTCTCAGCCGTATTTGTCCTTTGCATGGGGATCGCGCTGCTCACCCCACCGGTGGGAATCATCTTGTTCATGATTTCAGATATGTCTGAAGCGCCTTTGCTGAAGGTGATTAAGGAAGTTGTTCCGTTTCTTCTGGTGGAAATCGCGGTCCTTGCCGCGGTGATGTATATTCCGGCGATATCGACCTGGCTTCCGGAGCTTCTATTCAATTAGATTTATTACGATAGTTTAACATCCGATACGTAAACGTGTTCGCGCATTAGAAGATCGGATTTTACTTTTTAAAAATTAAGGAGGAGATCCACTATGCTTAAAGAGGTGCAACGATCGACACTGAGTGTCCCGGTAAACATTCCCAAGTTTGTCGAAAAAGCACATTTGAGAGATGCCGATGCAATTATGCTGGATTTGGAGGATGCAGTACCCCCTGCTGAAAAAGAGAAAGCCCGGACGTTGATCAAGGACGCGATTCCGTTGGTTGCCCGGGGGGGAGCCGGTGTTGTGGTGCGTATTAACAAATACCTGCCATTAATTTCCGATGACGTGGACGCTTCCGTGCATCCCGGACTGAACGGAATCGTACTGCCGAAAGTCGAAACCCCTGAGGATGTGCACAAATTGGAGCAACAGGTCGAACAGCTTGAACGTGACAGGGGTATTGCAAACGACCCCGTCAAATTTCATATCCTCATTGAAACGCCTCGCGGACTGCTCAGGGTGGAGGACATAGCAGCGTCGAGCAAGCGGATCCGGTCCATGGCGGTGGGTATGGAAGACTATTGCATGGAGCTGGGGGTAGAGCCTTCGGCCGATGGAATAGAAATTTTTTATGCGGTCTCCCGCGTGGTTACCGTATGTAAGGCATTGGGGTTAAAACCCATGGGTTTGCTGGGGAGCATCGGAAATTTTGGTGACCTGGAAGGTTTTGAATTTTCAGCCGATCGGGCAAGGCAGGTGGGTTGTGAAGGCGCAACGTGTATTCATCCAAACCAAGTGACAGTGCTCAACCGTGTCTTTTCCCCCTCAGCGGAAAAGGTCGCTTATGCCAGACGCGTCGCAGAGGCTTTTGAAAGTGGTGTCAATAGTGGAACCGCCTCGGTGAATGTCGACGGAAATATGGTGGATATTCCGATTTACTATCGGGTGAAATCAATTCTGGAGAAAGCCGAAGCCATTGAAGCACTGGAACAGAAAAAAGCTGAGGCGCTGGCAAAACTTTAAAGGAGTGATTTATGCCAAAAGGACTTGAAGGAATTAAGGTTGTTGAGGTCGGAGGTGCATTTGCAATGCCACTGGTTGGAATGCTTATGGGTAGCTGGGGAGCAGAGGTAATCCATGTGGAACCGCCGAATCGGGGAGATAATCAGCGTCATTTGGTAAAACACGGCATGTCAGGTTGGGGCATCCCCTCTCATATCAACTACCTGTGGGAACATGTGGATAGAAATAAAAAGAGCATTACCGTCAATCTGGGTTCATCAGAAGGCCAGGCGATCATCCACAAACTTTGCGCCGATGCGGATGTTTTTCTCAACAATCTCCGGCCTTATGAGATGGAAAAATTCAACCTTACCTATGATGCCTTGTCGAATCTCAATTCAAAGATTATCTATGCGAACCTTACCGGTTACGGACAGCGCGGTCCGGAAAAAAACGCCGGTGGATATGACTCTGTAGCGTTTTGGGCGCGCAGTGGAGTTATGGAACTTATGCATGATCAGAACAGCGCCCCCAATATATCGCGACCGGCTTATGGGGATAGTATTTCCTCTCAAAGCCTATTGGCCGGCATTATGGCTGCTCTTTTCATCCGGGAACGCACTGGTGAAGGTCAAGAGGTGGAGGTGTCACTTTTCAACACCGCTACCTGGGTTCTCGGTGCGGATATTTCCGGTTGTCTTGCAACCGGCGAGGATTCAGTGCGACCTCAGCGACAGACCATGGGCAACCCGATCCGAAATATATACCCCACCAGCGACAACCGATGGATCATGTTGGGAATGACCAACTCACAACATTATTGGCCGGGGTTCTGCCAAGCAATTGAACGCCCGGAACTCGAAAATGACCCAAAATTTGCGACTCAGGAAACACGTACTGAGAATGCTGCAGCGTTGGTACAAATCATCGAAAAAATCTTCGTCACAAAAACCTATGCCGAATGGATGGAGATCCTAAGCGCAAATAAACTCATTTGGTCTCCGGTAAAAACACCCATAGAGGTCACGCAAGATGAGCAGGCGTTGGCCAATGATTTCTTCACGGAATGGGAACA
>JAHEHB010000219.1 GCA_024644775.1 Deltaproteobacteria bacterium | reverse complement strand
GGGCTATTTCGCATCCCCGGAGTGGGCGGTACCTCGAAACTTCATTGCTACAATGGGGATACCGCTGCGGGAGGACGGCACTCAGGAAGGCGAGGACTTAACACTGGCGGCTCGAAATGCGCTGCTCAATATGATCGCATTGCTTCAAGAGCGAGGATGGACCAAGGAACAGGCCTATGTCATTTGCAGTGTGGCAGTGGATTTGAGAGTCAGTAATATCGTCGATCTGCCGAATGTCACGGTCACCGCTTTTTTGCCGGAAGATATTTTTCAATAACAATTGCGTTATTTGATTGCGGTACTTTGTGGTTTCAACTTCTCTTTGAGTCGTTCAATGAGTTGAGCAGGCGATTCTTTGGTGAGGATCTCTTTAAACTGACTTCGATAGTTTTTTATCATACTCACGCCTTCGATCGTTATATCATAAATTCGCCATTTTTCGTTTTGATATCGCATACGATAATTCACTGCGGCTTCCAACGTCTTTCTTTCTAATTTTGTTTTTACCTTTGCCTTTGTCTCTGATATCAACTCTTGTCCCTCATAAGTGAACTTCGTATCCTTGTATTCCCTTTTGAGTCTGTTTAAGTACGTATTTTTAAGAAATTCAGAAAAAACCTGTGTAAATTCTTTTCTTTGGGCAGAAGTGAATTGTTTCCAGTTTCTGGCCAGCGCACGTCTGGCGATCTCGTTGTAGTCGAATACATCTCGAACGACATCCCAAATTTTCTGTTGCAGTTGGTCTTGTTGGGCGTCGTTCTCGTATCGAGGGTCATTCATTATTGTCAGGGTCTTGTCTATGGTGTTTTGTATAATATCGATCGGCCGATTATTCTGAGCGACTGCTGAACCAGACATCACCACCGATATCAATAAACTTAACAATATCTTTATCGGATTTCTCATATTCATTCCGTTTTATGCAAATATACCGCTCATACCGGCCGCATCGACTCTTTTTTCTATTTCCGTGGTATTTGTCGTATAAAAATTCCTTTGTTTTATTCGGTCAAACAGCACGGATCCCGAGAAGGTATATTTCAGGTTGAGTTTTCCTTCCGTCTGCATCTCTGTTCGAACAAATTGAATGGCATCACCAACGACCAGCGAATTGGGGAGCACCAGCAGCGGCTTCCTTTTTGTTTGTCTGACAGCATTATACCCCGCTAACGTTCCGGTACAAATCGCTTCTGTGTGACCGACCAACAGGCCGGCCTTCTCTCCAGCGCAAAAAAGGTTTTCAAACCCTTCTACCTGAAGCGCATCATTCCGAGGCGCCATGTCGAAATATCGAATGGAATTACCGATGCCTCCTGCATAAGGGTCTTCGTAGCGGACGTTTTCGAACCCGAGTATGTCTCGCAGTATCTTCAACGGAAAAAAAGCGCTCATGAGCTTGGCATGCCCTGTATCCAGTAAAATTATATTCTCTTCAAAATCTGAAATAGCATACTGCTGGCATGCTTTGAGTGATAGTTTGCCTTTCAGCATTTTCGATTCCGGAATAGGAATTACCACAACCCCATTTTTTGTGAGTGTACTGCGAATATCCGGGGAAAGGGATTCCTTTAGAAGCTTGCACGATCCACTGACTGCACCGATTTGTTCGCCTTTTCGACCCATCATTTCCTTTACGCCCGCCTTGGCCGTTATGCTTACACGCCCGCCGAACGTGTGACAACGAAGCACGCACATGACACAACCATTGCCATACTTGTTGCAATTTGCGGGAGGGCCGGCAGTACCGGTGGCGTCAATAAATACATCTCCTTCGAAACGAACCGTTTCTTTTTCTTGTTTCCCCAAAACGGATTCGACTCGACCGTCGTTCGTTTCGACGTCTGTAACGCGCGTGGAGACCCGTATTTCGATACCTTTATTCTCTAGAAATCTCCGGACTGAGGGCTCCATGACGGCGACGTTATAAAGTGATGCGTGGCGATGACCGGGAAAATCTATATTGCGATGAAGCGCGTGTTGGTCGGTGAGCTGGAATAGGTCGCCACCGGACATGGCGATCATTTCTTCAGCAGCCGTAAATCGGCCATTATTCCTCATGATCCCTCCGACCAGACCGGTTCCCAGTAGCATATCGGTTCTTTCGATGAGAACCACCGCTGCACCCTGTTTGCTGGCTGAGACAGCGGCTGCACATCCAGCCCATCCACTTCCAACAACGATCACTTTCATGACATTCCTCGCGATGTAAACTGAATCTTCTGTGGCAGAAATAATATTAAATGATAACATACCGGTGCTTTTCTTACAATATCCGAAAAACGATTGACGATTCATCCGATCTAAAGCCATTTTTTTGACGTTTGATAATTAGTATAACATATTGATAATAGTAAGATAATGGTAATCTATTCGCTTTGGCACAAGAGTTGCTCAATAAAACCAGAACCCGGAAACCTTGTTAAGGACACATGATGCAATCTACTTGTTTTTTGGATAAAAACCTCGAAACTTTAAGAAAGTACCCGACACCGCTGGTTGAGTGGCTCACTACCCAAAACATCGGTTCCGAGATGAGATTCGTAACCAATCGTTGGGGATCTTTGGATTGGCCGCTTCCAACCGGTAAAGGGCTGTTTGAGGCAATACCGCCCCATGTGTATTATGAGAATTGGATTCCGAAAGAAAAAGTGGAAACCAGTGCCACCGTTATCGTCGGCTGCAATCTGGGCTATGGCCTCAACCACGTGTTGGCCCATACCCCAAACACCCACAAAGTTTTTGTGATAGAACCCAGAGCCGAGATCCTCATCGCCTGCTTAGCTCAGACAGATTACAGCCGGGTTTTTGAAATTCATCGATTGTTCCTGCTGCCGCCGGATCTGAATTATGTACGACGGATGATTTTCAGACAATTAGGCCTCCAGCATGAATTTGGGAACATCTTTTTTAGAGTGGACATCCCGAGTCAACAGTTAGGCGCCGAATATGCCGTATGGGTCCAGCATTGCAGTGACGCTCTATCCGATTTTAAAGTGGAAATGAACACGTTGCGCACGAGCCAAGACACCATGGTCAAAAATGAATTGAACAATTTTGCGCGGGCAATGAAAGATGGGAGCACCTCTCGTCTTGAAAACCAGGCCAAAGGGCTATCTGCGGTAATTCTGGGTGCCGGTCCTTCTCTAACAGATTTTGCGCCGCAGTTGGCTGAAAACCAGAGAGAAAATCCGGGCCAGGCACTGTATGCTTCGGCCCTCCAATCCCTACCCGTTTTGCAACAGTATGATCTGAAACCTCTTTTTTGCTTAGCCATCGATTTTACGGAAAATCTAAAAAAGGTTTATAATCGTCTCGACAAGAAATGGGCAAAAAAGGTTCCTCTGGTTTATTCCTGCAAGGTGGCTCCTGAAGTTATCGACGCCTATCCTGGCCCGACTCTGCCGATATGGACATCTGGTGGGATTGGCACTCACCTTTGGAAAGGGAGAGAGTGCGTTCTGGATTCCGGACGAAATGCCGGTATCGCTCTCACACGATTACTAAATTGGTGTGGTGTGAGTCGAATACTTTTGGTGGGCTTTGATTTTGCTTGGTCGGGAGAAACGACCCACGCTGTGGGGCATCTTGCATCTGAAAATAAGTTCCAATATGATCCAAGACATCATATTCAAATAAGAAACAGGAAAGGACAGATTATTTACTCGGCTCCGGCCTTTATATCCGCATTACGCAGGCTCGAAACGGTACTGAAAGAAATAAAAGCTAAGACGTTTAATCTTTACGGAGGAAACGCTGTTATCAACGGAGCGCAAGAGGTAACCTGGGATGATGTTCTCTCCTGCGGCATATTGCGGTCGCCCGCCGGTACGCTGACATCTTTCACAAACAAACTCTGGAATAAACCGTCTCCAACGCCATGGCCGCTGTTTGAAGCGCGTAGTTCCTGGTGGACTGATTCGCTGCGCTCAGCCCAGAAACGGCTGGAGAAGCTTTTCAAAAGGGCCAATCATGATAAGAATGAAATTCATACCGCTCTCAACCATCTTTTGTTTTTTTTAAACCAGGACCCCCTCTACCAACCCTATTTGCTAAACGAGGTCAGAAGCCTGAATGGCTTGGTATTCGTGAAAAATAGTTACACCCTGAACGACCTGGCCGATTGTAAAAAAATCATCAAACGCGCTCTGAGTAAAGTTCGGGAAATGGATCAAAAACTTGCAGCGCAGGCGGGGTAGGGTTTCAATTATATTGAAATGGGGCGTTATTGTCCCACTCGGGGAACGGGAGAAAAACCCTCGCCTTTAGGTGAAGATTTCATTTTCGATGAGGTTTCAGGTGTCAGGTTTCAGGACGAGCATACGGCATGGCTGAAACCTCGTCTGAGAAATCTGGTAAAATTCCAAATCCCAAACACCAAATTCCAATAATCAATATAATTCTTTGGGTGAAATTGCTTTATGACCAAGATGAAAAGAGGATCCGCCTGATACGTGATTAGATACGAGCGTTGCCGCTGGCTTGAAAAGCGGCCAGTTTAATCGAAACAGAAACTTTGATGTTACGCGCTCAGCCACAAAGACACCAAGGCACCAAGATTACAGTGAAATTTTTGATTCCATACCCAAAAGAATTCCGATTTGAATTAGCGGTCAGTAAACCGGCTAAGCTTTCGGACAGCCACATCGACGATCAGCAGAAACAGAAATATCAGCGCGATAACCTGCCAGATTGGTGTTCCGTATTGTTTTGCGTCCGAGCCGACCGTAAAAAGGTTTTTTGATAAGGTGTCGGCATTCACCATCTTGCCGTTGGTAATAGAGGCAAGCTGTTCGAGTAGCGGTTGGTTTACGCCGACAGAGCCGAACTCTTCGGTATAGGGGATCCCGAAGCCATACACCTGGGGATGTTCGAGTTCGTCTTTTTTTTCTCCAAAAAGGCTTAGATAATAATCTCCGATTTCCTCTGCCGGAAACTCACCCTGATACCGGCCGGGTGCGATCTGATCCAAAGAGAGTGTTTGACTCTGTTTAGACGGAAAAAGAACTCGAACATTTAAATTTAGATAATTCAAAAACCGATTTTGGTTGTTCGTGACATCTACGGTAAATATTCCGTTTTCACCGGTTCGATCAATTGATACCCTAAATTGGTTTTGTGACTCCTTTCGTTGCGCCCATTTAGCGATCTGGGATGAAAATCTGCCATAATGAGTCCAAAGGACCCACTGTTTCCCCCAACGTCCATTGAGGTCTGACGTAAAGGCAACACTTCGCCCCAGGCCGTAACGCCAGGTGGCAAGCAGTGGGCCTAGTTCGGTGCGAATCAACACACTGGCGCCTGGTTTTGGATAGGTAATAATTTGTCCTGAGATGATGGGTAATTCTGTTGTGTCGAGGCCTTGCAGGATTTCGCTAGGCCGAGTGGTAACGGGTTGTAACGTCTTTTCCGCAATGATATTTTTGGCGATAATTTTGGTTTCTCCGGTAAAAATATTCGGAATATTATCTGGGTGATCCGTATAATAACTTCTTCCGTTGCCCCATTGTGCAATGGATTTCATCAGATCGAGATCTGAATTGGTACCGATGGAAACGGTAGAAACTGAAATATCGGAATCTCCCATGGCATGAACAAGGGTTTCAAAATCCGCCTCCTCAGTGAGTCCATCCGATAGGACAATGATATGTTTTTTGGTAGCCTTTGTGGCTTTGAGAATTCGAAACGCATCTTCTAAGGCCGGATAAAGATTTGTTCCGCCTCCTTCCTTGAGCACAGAAAGTTTGTTTGCGATCTGCTGTCGCTCCGTCGCGCGTGTTAATGGAACCACCAGCTTCGATTCGGTGTCAAACGCAACAATACCGGCCCGATCCGTGGGATTTAACATCTCGATTGAAGAAAACGCCGCGATTTTCGCCATTTCTAATTTGCTTTTATCTTTGTATGACGCGCTCATGCTCGATGATTTATCTATGACAAACATGAGAGATAGGGCTGAAAATTTAAGATCTGTTGGGGCATCCATAAAAACCGGCAGCGCTTTTTCCACCGGTGTTTTATGATAAAAACCGGCACCAAAGCTCTTATCTCCGCCGATCATTATAAGCCCCCCTCCCATTTCCTTTACATATTTCTCGATATTTTCCATGACCGTATAGGGTACGGATTCTCCCGAAACATTATCCAGGATAATCGCGTTGTAATCCAGCAAGTTATGTAGAGACCCGGGTAGATCTGTAATATGTTTGTGGACAAGATTTATTCCCTGCATATGCAACATTTTCGCAAAGGGATGGGAGTTGTTGGGTTTGTTTGTCAGGTACAAAATCTTCGATTTTCTAGCGCCCCTGGTAAATGATAATCCCTCGTTGTTCTGGAAAAATACGTCTTCAGAAAAATTACCCACAGACCTGTATACGTAAAGCCCTGATTCAGAAAGGGCATCGGCAAAGGTAAACACATTTTTTCCGGGTTTCAGTGTGATTGTATCGTTTGCAAGAAGTTGATCGTTTCGATAAAGAATCAGCTCACCTTGATTTTCTTTGGATGATACGATGACAATTCGAATTTCAAACGGGGTTTCCAATGGAACAACGGATGGCGTTTCCAGCGCTTTTATGTACACTTCATTTTTACTAAACCACGAACCCAGTGGAACCGGATAGATTTCAACTCCCAAGGAAGCAGCGAGATATGCCATATCAATGCCTTGCTGAAGATTTTCGTTGCCATCCGTAAATAGTACAATTCGATTTTTTCCTTCTTGTGGAAGTCTGCCGATGGCAAACTGAAGTGCATCATGGATGTTGGTGTAGTTTGTGTTGATGTCTGATGTCAGATTTTTTGGATGAAAGTTTTTTCTTAAAGAGACTTCCAGTGTGGGCTGTTTCCCAAACACGATAAGTCCTGCTTGATCTTCATTTTCCATTTTTGCAATCATTTTTTGCATCGCCGTTTCTGCGGTTTTCTTTGGTTCCTTTCCGATACTTTTTGAGACATCCAAACAGAAAAACAGGTTGACCCGATCTGAATGCGTCATAATGTAAGGATCCGACAAAGCAAGTCCTAGAAGCAGGATCAATAATGTGCGAATGCCACCAAATATGAATTTCTGTCCGCGAGGAAGTGCTCTCAAATGCGACCGGTTTATCATTATCCAGACAACCAGCGCGAGCCCACAGACAATTAGGTAAATCGGTTTGTTGAAAGCGATGGGCATTGGACCTGCCTCACTCAGTTCTTAGCCAGACAACCCATTCAATCAAGAGCATACCCAACCCCAATAGAAGAAATATTGGCCACAAGGGATGCTCGGTGGCAACTTTTTCTGAATCGTTTGATTTTGGAACGGACGTGTCGATTTCCGGAACGGCGATGTCTGATTCTAATTCATCTAAAAGATTGACCGTAAACCGTCTCTGTTTATTATTTTCGGAGATGGTGTAGATACCCACTTTTCTCGTATTCATGTATGTAAATGGGTTCGAGTCTATCGGGTATGTTTCCCATTTGCTGCGTGGCGGTCGAATCGAAATGTTTTCCGTATCCGGGTTTAGATAAATGTCGAACGGTTCTCCGGCCTTGGCATCCAGGGATGAAAAATGAAGCTTATGTGGATTGAGCCAGTTGAAGATGTTGCTCATCATGACCGGAAAGGCCACTTTTAACGGTAAATCGGAACGTGTGATATCAAAGCCCAACATAACCGCACGGGTCGCATCCTTTTCAAAAGCGTACATCAACCCGGTTTGAGAAGATTCGATCACAGGTTTTAAGGCAGGGTTGGTTCGAAGCCTCGCCGCCTTCTCAATCGTAAGTCCACTGATATTGACATTGACCATCAGTGGGCTTTGTCGATCCCAGTCAAGGACCTCCGGAAAATCGATGGGGCCCCCATTTGAAACCGGCAGGGAGGGCGAGAAGGAATCAAATAAAAGAAAATTTCCTCTGCTGGCGGGCGGAAAATTCGTACGATCGATGATGACAATGTCGTGTCGCATCGTCTGTTCTTCCCAAGTGGTCGGTACGATATCTCGAATCGTATTCACCATGAAATTCGGGTATGCCTCTAGAAGTTTTTCCAAAAAATAATTTCCCTGAGATACCAACAAAACCCAGATATCCTGAGTTGTGTTCAAAGAAAGATACGCCGCATTATCAACGGTAAAATCATCATCGATATGCAGCATCGCCTTTGCCATACCGGTGATAGTGCCGGAATATGGAAATATCATTGATTTTTTCTCAAAGGGTTCAAAGCGCACCGAGGTATTAAAGATAACCGTTTTGTCTACTGACAACCGGATAGGGCATGTCACGTGTGTGGTGCTGAAATTTTTTACTTCCAGCATGATCTCATAATGATTGTCACGAAGGAGTTCTTGCCGAAACTTAAACTTCGTGATGCCGATGTTTGACTTGCCACCGGAAATAAGGATGGGGATGATTTTTGGGTGGCTCGCTATGATGGTTGAAAAATCGGAACCCGCGCCGTCCGTAATGAGATAAATATGATCCTCTGAGGATGGGTCGGTAAACGAAGCAGCCAGATATACGGCTTTTTCCAGACTGCCGGGTGCGTCGGAAGCTTCCAGCTTTTCGATGAGGGATTTTGCCCGTCTTTTATTTTTGGTAAAACCGGATTTTAGCAATGGTTCACTTCCTGCTTCGACGATGAGTATTTTCTGATTTTCGCCGTATCGGTCAATCAAATCGATTGCGCTTTGCTTCGCCGCATCCAATCGTATGCCAGCTTCCCGTTTCGTCGTCATGCTGGCGCTGGTATCGACAACGAGAACCATATCTCCCTTTTTGGGGGTGAAATAAAACCAAATCGGTTTGGCCAATGCGAGGGCCGCCAGGATGACAATGATGATCTGTAGCAGCAACGGAAGGTTTTTGATCAAACGCTTCAGCGTTAAGTGACGACTTTTTTCCCTTAAAACCTCCTGCCATAGAAAAAGGTTTGTCACT
>JAHEHB010000218.1:5976-8947 GCA_024644775.1 Deltaproteobacteria bacterium | reverse complement strand
TAGCTCCTACAAATTTGTGCCAAAGGGGACAATCCTGTCCGATTAAGCGAAGATCAGGATTGACGGTTTGATTTTATTTTGGTTGTCCCCATGGGACTCGATTGTGCCAGCGGGACTCGAATGTGCCAGAGGCACACAAGCCCGCTTGAAAAGCGGGACGTTTTAGGTCACCTCAAAAAGCCATTGGTCAATAATTTCGCTGGTAATTTTGTGGTGGTCCCAGCGGGGATCGAACCCGCGTTTCCGGCGTGAAAGATCTAAGATCTTAAAATCATTAACCTATTGAAATGACCCGATTCTTCACAGGTTTCAACAGGTTAATCCATTTTTCACGGAGTTTATAGAGTCCATAAAAACCCATAAAATTCATTATGACGTGCAGAAATTGGACATACTTTGTTCATACCTCTCCTCCTGATCAATAAAAATTTGACCTTTTGACTTTGAGGTGATATTTTTATAAAAATAAAATAATTACGATTAGTTAATTCCTTTCAGTATTCAACAATATTTTTTGATCTAATCTGGAACAATATTAGGCTTACCCTCAAATCCATAGCTGAAAATTCAAAAACGAATCTTTTAATCGAATAAAATAAGATCCTTAAAATATGTGAAAATAGGGCACTGGGGCGATGCAGTAACTGAACAAGCCCCTGTTATTGTTAAATTGCTTAAGAAGAACCCAGACACGTCATTCTTGTGCTAGTCCCCCAGGTTGCGCCCACCGCTGTAACTCGAAGATTCCAGGGCGGTCGGGCCATTTACACCACGCAATGAACATTCGGTTATGGCTTTTTCGACAGCGTTAATCATGAATGGATGTTGAAGTTTCTAAAGCATCGGATTGGCGACCCACGCATAATACGGTTGATCAACCGTATGCTGAAAGGGGGGATAATGGAAGACGGTCTAGTAAAGGCCGGAGAAACCGGAACCCCGCAAGGATCAATAAGGATTTGGTGTCGTTTGCGAATGTTCAAAAGCCTTCATCGTTGGCGACATTAGATATGGATGCAACGCTGATAGGTACAAGCGAGCAAGCCCATGCAGTAATGAAGGATGATTTAGCTGGTGGCAAGTTACCGTCTGAGGATTTTGGTGAGAATGCTGCATGGTGGTGGATAATGATATTGGCCTTTAACCTGAACGCCATGATGAAAAAGTTGGCACTGGGAAAACGCTTTAGTTCCAAGGGGATGAGAGCGGTCCGATTTTCATCGATTAATCTACCGGGTCGAGTGGTAAAGCGCTCTCGTGGTCTTATCATTCGACTGACAAAGAACCATCCCTCAATGGTGGTGTTGGTTGAAGCCTGGAGAAAGATAGCATTACTAAAACCGGCTCCTTGTGGTTAGAAGTATCTTTTTCATATGAAATAACCAATTTAGTGAGCAGGGGTGCGCTCGAAATCTGTGAATCGAGTAAATTTTAGGTGCACTGACATAAAATCTGGTTGGCTGGACCTGATTATATTTAAGAAAAGCTCTGCCCAGTATAAAAATCAACTCCGCTAAATGTAGGCGGTGGATTTAGGAAAGGAGCATGTCTTGTGGTCAAGAAAAAACTGTCGTAAGGTGTGTTTGCCAGCCACGCTGGCAGGACTTCTGTACAGCCTATTGCGAAGCCAACCCGTCTTTGCTCTATGAGCTAAGGCGCGTGTACCTTCCAGTAAGATTTACAGGAATGAACAGCAGGATGAATAGACAGGAGGATTTGAAATTGTGAAGAAGATATTACTCATTCAGGGGGCCAATCTATGCTGGTTGGGAAAACGGGAGCCGCAATATTACGGGACCACCTCCGCTGAAGATGTGGATGCCATGATCCGACGTCATGCCTCGAAAAACAGGTATGAAGTAGAGATTTTCTATACCAACACCGAAGGCGCCTGTATCGATAAAATCTATGAGGCGGTCCAAAACGGTTTTGATGCACTGGTGATGAATCCAGGTGGATTTACACACTCAGGACACGCCATTGCAGACACCATCAGAGCGGTTGCCCCTTTTCCCTTTATAGAAGTCCATATCAGCAATCAGGCTGCCCGCGGAGCCCCGTGTGTTCTCGCTCCTTCGGCAAGCTGCGTGATATATGGTATCGGTATTTACGGTTATATTTTGGGTCTGCAGGCAGCGTTGCATCTTATCGACAAAAAAGAAGATTAATCCCTGCATCAGCCGAAGGGAAAGAGATTCTCTACGTTTTAGTAAAACTACCAACATCTGTACACCTCCGGATATGAAAGCCGCGCGGCATCGGGCGGCTGTGTTCATTGCATTGTTGGGTATTTTGATTGTTCGGTAAATATGTCTGTCCATAATGAAAACCTGTTCGTTTAATTTTGCATTTGCCCATGCCGATGAAACCTCCTGACGTCAGGATGGCATCGGGCATTATCTATGGTACGCGGGCAACGATGAGTTGGCATATTTTCATAAAACATCCCGATATTCAGCCAACCAACAATCAGGCCGAGCAGTCGTTGAGAAACTTGATGATCTTCAGAAAAATAAGCTTTCGTACAAGATCGACTCCGACTCATACTCACACAGTGTATTGCCCAGCTTGCTTATGACTGCAAAGCGTCAAGGACGGCACCCTTTACGCTTTTTCAATATGCTGTTCTCTGCCGATACCGCTACTGCTCAAGCAGCCCTCTATAACGAATCCTCTTGATTTTTTACCCAGACTAAACTGTTACGCTACCTTGTTGTGACTATATTTCCTGGGCGATGGTGTGAGCGGTATCCCAGTTTCCTTTTTTATCCCACCAGAGTGACTGAAGCGTATCTGACAGCCCGGTTGGCGGGTTCTCTTCATCAATTGTTTTCAAAAATAGGTCAAGGGTCATCTTGTATCCTTGTCTAATCGATTCCTCTGGACTTTAGAGCCGCTCTGGCTTCCTTTAGGAATTCGGCGCCGCCGAATTGGAAGTATTCCAGAGGCGATACCGTCAGCATGCGGAAAC
>JAHEHB010000218.1:0-5966 GCA_024644775.1 Deltaproteobacteria bacterium | reverse complement strand
CACCGTGGCGGGTATAGAAACCGCCTTTCCCGCTTTTATGGACTCAGAGACGATTTTATCCACCAGCCCGTTCACCTCCGCCGGATCCGGCCATCCCATGGAATGGGCCAGATCCAAAGGACCGAGATCGATAAAATCAATATCCGGAATGGCCAGAATCTCATCCAGATGGTTAACACCGTCGATCTCTTCAACAAGGCAACCGACCATGGTTTCACGGTTGATATCCAGTGACCACTGTTTGGGTGAGGTTTCTGCAACGTCCAAAGTAAAGTTCCCTCCCCGACTCCTAAAGAAAACCGTTCGCTTTCCTTCCGGGTGAAATTTAGCGGCATCCAACACGCTCTGTGCGGCTGCTGCGGAATTGACACGGGCCACCAGAATGCCTTGCGCACCGCCATTTAATGCATGCAGCATCAGTTCCGGATTGTTTTGCATACGCACAATAGGGGTAACATCATGGAGATTTGCAGCTCGAATGACGTTTTCAAGATCCCGCTCATTGAACAGATCATGCTCACAGTCAATGGTAACGAAATCGAATCCGAGAGCGCCTGCCAGTTCGATAACGTTGGGATCGTTCACTCCCACGGTGGCACCAAAAATAACGACTCCCGCCTTGATCTTTGCCCTTGTTTTATTTTCTCTGACCATAATTTAATCCTCCTCTACCTCATAAAAATCCAGTTTCATTCCACATCCGGCCATCTCTCCGGTCGATAAATGTGCCGTTCATACGCCTCTGCGACCCGCAAAGCCGTTGTTTCATCAAACGGTCTTCCGGCTATTTGCATGCCTATTGGAAGTCCGTCCTTGGTAAACTCTACGGGAACGGAAACAGACGGCAGTCCGACAAGATTGAAAACACGGGTGCATCGTGTCAACGCCACACCCACCGGAAAATCCTCACCATCCAGCCTGACGGTGTCTTCATCCTGGCGTGGAGCGGGAATGCTCACACCCGGAGTCGCCAGCACATCCACCTTCATCAGAGCTTCTGCGAAATGTTCCTGCATCATGCGTCGGATGCGCTGCGCTTTGATGTAGCTTGACGACAAATGAAGTGCGCCGAGATCCAGCCGGCTCCGAACGTCGCTGCCGATGTCATCGGGCCTGGTGCGGTGAAATTTCTCCAGACATCCAGCCGCCTCTGCAGAGAGAATCAGAAGGGTTGCGGCAGAGGCTCTGTCCAAACCCGGAATATGAACCGGGGAAACCGTTGCGCCCAGATCTTTAAGGGCATCAATGGCGGTTTCCACTCCTTCTTTTACTTCCGAATCGATCGCCTCAAAATAAACCGTATCCGGCACGCCCACTCTGACCCCCCTGATATCACCTGTGAGACCTTCAAAATAGTCATCCACAGGCACATCCCGGGTGCAGGGATCCTTTGGATCGTATCCCGCCATATATCGAAGCGCAATACTGGCATCCGCTACGGTTCGAGCCATGGGCCCGGGATGGTCCAAGGACCAGCAAAGCGGATATACGCCGTGTTTGCTCACCCTCCCGAATGTGGGCTTGATGCCTGCCGTACCGCACAAAGCGGATGGTATCCGGATCGATCCACCCGTATCGGTCCCCAATGTCAGCAAAGCGCAGCCGGTTGCCACGGCTGCTGCGGAGCCTCCGCTGGAGCCTCCGGGTACCCGCTCGGGATCCCAAGGGTTTCCCACATTGCCGTAATGCGGGTTGTGGCTGGTGGTCCCGAAAGCAAACTCGTGCATATTGGTTTTCCCGATGAGAATGGCGCCGGCATCCGTGAGCCGGGAAATAACCGTGGCATCTTCTTTAGGAACAAAGTCGGCCAATATCCGGCTACCGCAAGTTGTCTTTATACCGGATGTAAAAAAGAGGTCTTTGGGGGCTAAGGGAATACCATGCAACGGTCCTCGATACCGGCCGTTGACGATTTCGTTCTCAGCTTGCCGCGCAACCTTCCTGGCGTGTTCATCCAATATGGTGATGAACGCATTGAGTTTTTTCTGGGTACTCTCGCATCGTTCAAGAGACGCGTCGATCACCTCAACCGGTGATATCTCCTTTTTTCGGATCTGCTCCGACAGACGGGTGATGGTCAGGGTCTGAAAATCTAAATTGGCTGCCATGAGAATTCTCCTTATGGTTTCCCGTTAACCGGTCATCACCTGGGATCAAAAACAATGGCCGGTCCTGCATCCAATGGATCCAGATGACGTGCTGCATCGACTTTTTTAGCCAAATCGTCTGCTGCTTTTTCAAGTGAAGATTTTTGTTCGTCCGGTACAACATGCCCGGCGATTTTCAGTGAATATCGATCAGATGAATGCTTGCCTTGGTGAGTCGACATTTTTTCTCCCCCTTTGTATAAGGTTTTTTGGACTAATCTCTGCTGTGTTGCCGATAATATTCCTCCAAACGCTCCCGGTAGGCCTTTTTTTCCTGATATTCGGGCCATCGAGTAATTCCGATACCGCTTTTTCTTCTCTCTGAGAAACCGGCCAATCCGGTTCGTTCGCAATCCTTGTTATTCTTAATAGCCAAACATTCTCGGCAAAAAGAGGGCAATATCCGGTATAAAAACAATTATAAACAATGTCAGCATGGTAACGATAAGGAACGGAAAAATCGCTTTGACCAGTGCTTCAAATTTAACATCGCCGATGCTGCTGGCAACAAAGAGGATAATGCCGACCGGTGGTGTGATCATGCCGATCATCAGATTCAGCACCACCACGAATCCGAAATGGATGGGATGAATGCCGAAGGCATCGGCCACAGGGGCTAAAATCGGTGCGAACATGATGATGGCGGTTGAGGATTCCATCAGACACCCCACCGAAAAGAGCAGGATCATGATAAATACCAGAAAGACCACGGGGCTCGGCGACACAGCGGATATCACCGCCACCAGTTTTTGAGGAACATCCTGGATCGTGATGATCCAGCTGGCGATTTTTGCCGTACCGATCATAAACATGACCACCGAGGTGATAATAGAGCTGTGGATGATGCAGTCATAGAGCTCTTTGAACGACATGTCGCGATAGATCACGAAATTGACAAACAGGGCATAGACCACAGCCACGGCGGCGGCTTCGGTGGCGGTAAATATACCGCTTAATATCCCACCCAGGATAATGAGTGGCATCAGCAGGGCCCACACCGCACCTTTAAGTGAGACAAAAAACTCTTTGATTTCAAACCGTTGTCTATGCTTCGGCAGGTTCCGGGTCAGAGAGAAATACGAAATCATCAGCATCTGTCCCAAACCTATCAGGATGCCCGGGATGATGCCGGCCATAAACAGGCCGCCGATGGATATGTTACCGACGGTCAGTGCATAGATCACCATGGGGATGCTTGGGGGAATAATCGGGCCGATGGTCGAAGATGCAGCTGTTACCGCCGTGCTGAAAGCCGGGCTGTATCCTTCTTTGACCATTGTTGGAATGAGCATGGATCCGATGGCGGCCGTATCCGCGACACCGGCGCCGGTGATACCGCCGAAGAACATACTGGCCACCACGTTCACATGGGCCAGCCCCCCCTTCAGATGACCGATAATGGAGTTGGAAAACCGAACCAGGCGGGTCATGATCGATTTGCCCATGAGTTCCCCGGCCAGGATAAAAAACGGGATCGCCATCAAGGGAAAATTGTTCATCCCTCTAAAGACCCGTTGGGGAATAAGCGACATGGGCGAGATGTCTCCCCAGACCAGTAAAGACACCAACCCGCTCATGCCGAGGACAAAAGCAACCGGAACGCCGATCAACAGCAGGATGACAAAGGTAATCACGAATGCAGTCAACACGTTATTCTCCTTGAAAGACGCTGAAAATTTGTTGGAAGATCATCAGCAGTGCGCCTATTGGAAGCGAAAAATAGAACCAGAACATGGAGACCGGCAGGGTGGCGCTGTTCTGTCCTGTTTGGTTCAAGCTGTATCGAAACGAGGCATATAGAAAAAAGAGAAGAAAGATCAGCACGCTTATCTGAGCAATCCATTTGATCGGTTGTCTTGCGTTTTCAGGCAATTTTCCGATAAAATATTCAACCCCGATATGCTGGGATGCGCGAAGGGCTAAGCTGGCGCCTAAAAAACTCACCCAGATCAACAGACCCCGTGATACTTCTTCGATAAAAAACGGCGTCAAGCCGACAAAATATCTGAAGACGACCTGGGCAAATACAAGGATGATCATCAGGCTCATAAAACCGGTCAATATGATTTTGGTCAGTCGGGTGATGATTGTGTCGAAACGGCGCATATGCGGCCTCCGTGAATCCGGCGTGTGCAAAGGGCAGGAGCTGCCGGCAAATATATTGCGAAAAGCGCCGGCTTGCGTGGAGCGCTCCCACCCTTTCGTTTTGATGGCGAATTCTTGAAATATTAAATGGTGACTTGTCTATATCACCCTGTCGGGACGCTTATTTGAAATGCCCGAGATACCGATCGACCAGGGCATCGTCTTTGACGATATCCTTGACCTTGACATACATCGGTTTAGATTTTTCCTTAAACTGGGCCAGTTCATCGTCTGTAAGCTCGACCACGTCCATTTTCTTTTTGAGTTTTGCCACAAAATCCGCTTCCCGGTCGGCGGACAGCTTTCGCTCGAAGATCATGGCTTCATGAGCGGCTTTGAACACCGCATCCTGCATCGGTTTCGGCAAATTGTTGAAATAGGTCAGGTTTATGTAAGCCCCGCCGATATCAAAGAAATGACCGCTTAAGGTGCAGTATTTCTGGACTTCAAAAAACTTGTTCATGTAGATGATATCCACCGGGTTTTCCTGACCGTCAATCACCCCCTGCTGCATGGCGCTGTAGACTTCCGCCCAGTCCATGCCTATGGGATTGGCCCCTAGGGTGCGGAACGCTTCGATATGAACGGGATTGGGCTGCAGCCGGATCTTGAGGCCTGCCAGATCCTTGGGTGTCCGAACCGCTCGTTTACTGTTGGTGATGTTTCGAAAACCGAGCTGATAATATCCGAGCATCTTGAAATTGTTTTTTTCAAGCTCCTTGGACAACCGCGCGCCGATTTCCCCATCCATGATTTCGAACACCTTGTAGGCGGTTTTTCGATTCACCAGATAGGGCAGGCAGGTAACACCGAATTTTGCATTATAGTTTCCGGCGATGTAGGTCAGTGAGCTCATGCTCATGGTGACCGAGCCGTCCCGCACCGCCTCATTGACTTCGGTAATGCCACCCAGCTGGTTGGAGTGGTAGACTTTCACCTCGATGGCGCCTTTGCTGTATTTTTCAGTCAGTTCCTTGAACTTAAACTGAAGCTCGGTTAAGGGATGGCCTTTGGGCTGGGCGCCGGCGAACCGGATGGTGTATTCTGCAGCGCTCACCGGTGTTGAAAATGAAAAAGCCAACACCACCACCAACAAAAAGATACTCAAATGTTTTACCTTCATAATAATCCTCCTTCCAATGGTTAGGGTTAATTAAAGTTGTATGTCAGAAGATCGGGGTCGTCTTGTCGCTTCGGGGTTTACCTCCTCTCTGATTCAGATGTTTCCATGATATAAAAAACCATGCTGAAATTGTCTACCATAAATTGACCGAGCTCAAGGTATTTTTACATTATCGCCAACTGTAAAAAGGCGGTTACATCCGGCATGGGCGGCGGACCGGTCAGCTGCTCGATGGCCAGTCCGATGGCGATGGCCGCTTCGATGTTTTGGGCTGGACAAAACACCTGAAGCCCGCCGGGCAGCTCGGATCCGTATGTCTGGATGGGGGAAGATATCCCACACTACCCGAAAAGGCTCCCGGGCTAAGTCAGTGGGTAAGAATCGATTCTTTGAATTATGCAAAAGCGATATCTTTGATCAACAAAGAATAATAGAGTAATAGGGGTAATAGGGACAGGTAAAATATACCTGACAATCGGGGATTTTTAGGAGCTCAGTGCTTCTCTTTGCTTTAACTCCAGCTTAAAACTTTGATGTATAACCTGAAACAG
>JAHEHB010000590.1 GCA_024644775.1 Deltaproteobacteria bacterium | reverse complement strand
ATAACAAACAGAACATACGGTTGAAAGATGAGGGTTATCGCCGTATGGATGTTTTCGATCATAATTACCAGCCCCACAGCCCCCAAGGAAGGGGTACCAGCAGCATCTTGGCAAATAGAATATAAATGATGAACGTCACGCCGCCAGCCATGATCAAGCTCCAACGCGTCGAAACATTGAGCAACTTCATTAGAAAAACGAGAATTACAAAGGAAATAATCTGAAAACCCAATAAATCGGACAGGAGAATATAAAAAAGGATGATAGCAAGAACCAGGAGAATATTGACAATTCCACTTCTGCTCAATTCGCTGGTATCCAATTTTAAAACTCTTTCACCACTCCGAACCCCTTGAACCACCAAAATAATGCCGGTGAAAATGAATAACACGGCCAGGACTGCGGGAAACAGGGAGGGGCCCGGCATTCCGTTTTCCAAATCCGGAAAGGTCCGGGCATATAGAAAAACCGCAATTCCAAATACGATTTGGAATAACCCAATGGCCGTGTTACTTACCCGCATGGCATGTCCTTTCGATTCAATTTCTTACTTTATGATTCCTGCCGCTCTCATAACGTCGCCATTATTCTTGTCCGCATCGGTTAGAAAGCTCCCAAAGGCAGCGGAATCCATCCATTTGATTCCATATCCACGGTTTTTCATAAATTTGATAAAATCATCGCTTTTGTGTACCTTCGCAATCGCTTTTTCCAGGATATCCGTGATCTCCTTGGGGGTTCCCTTTGGGGCTGCAATACCTCGCCAGGCAGCGCAGGACCAGTCGATGCCCATTTCCTTGAGCGTGGGTGTATCGGGGAATTTGGGATCCCGTTCATCGGCCATAACGGCCAATGGTCGAACCTTTCCGGCTTCTATCAATGTGGCGGCTTCCGGTAAGGAGCAGGTGCTCATTTCGATACCGCCGGCCATGAGATCCTGGAGAGCGGGGGCCGCACCTTTGCTGGGGATCCACTTAATGTCGGTCGGTTTCAAGCCCACAGCCTTGAGCCAACCCGCCATGCCGAGATGCCAAATACCACCCTGACCGGTACCGGAATCTTTTAGTTTGCCGGGATTTGCGCGAACATAATCTTCCAGTTCCTTGTATGTTTTCCAAGGCGAATCCGTCCGCACGTTGATGGCGGATGGATCCGCATTCACCAGGGCGATCGGTGTCATGTCCTCATAAGTGATCTTCGTCAGACCCATCCAGTGCATCATGGTGATTTCTACTGTAGGCATGCCGATGGTGTAGCCATCCGGTTTAGCCGTAGCCATCGCCGTATGACCGATGGCACCGCCGCCGCCGGTTCGGTTCACGACATTCACCGGTACACCCAACTCCTTTTTTAACAGGGTGGCAATGATACGAGAGCAGGCATCTGTTCCGCCGCCGGCGCCCCACGGGCAAATCATGGTAATGGGCCGCTTGGGATAATCTGCAGCAACTGCACTCGCAATGCTTAACGAAACCAACAAACCGATAGTCAACAACAACACAACGATCTTTCTCATAACATTACCTCCTTTTTGTTTTATGGTTTTTGTGGGAACAGTAGAAAACGCCATAGTGAACGTTTACACCATCGGAAAACCCCCTTTTTGAGTGTTGAAAATTTTCGCTCACAACGAGTCACAAAGACTCAAATTTGATCCCGTTTTTGTTCCAGTCTTTTGGTGTCAGGTTTCGGGTTTCAGGTATCAGAGGTAAAAAACGCAAGAACTAAAACCTGATAAACTCGTAAAAAGTCCTATAATCGTCATGCCGGACTTGATAAGCCTGCCCCGGCAGGTTCTAAGCCGGGGGCATCCAGAAGTCATTGAATTTACTGGATTCCGACTTTCTCCGGAATGACATAAAAACGTGTTTTTCGACTTCGATCAAACCGGCGCCTCGGCAGTCGGCGACGGTGCTCGTCTGAGAAACCTATTCAACGGCACCTTTAATTTGTTTCTTATTGTGATGAATCCAGCTTCGCTGGCGGCGGTGCTGAACACTGAAACCCGAAACCTGACACCAAAAAATACGAACCCGTTCACGTTAAAAATAATCGTGCCGGATTGTCAAGGGAAATGTATTCAGAACGCTATGCGAATTTTTTTTATTCTGAAGATGCTTTTTCGTCAGAAATTCCAACCAGAGCTTTGGCGAGCTTTACTTTCTGATCCAATTTTCCCTCCCTCAGTATCATAATACGCTGAGCTTGCGGCGAGCCTGCCCCGTGCATGGATTCAACAAGGGCCGTACCGCCGGTCATCGCTTCGATCAGACGTGCGATTTTGATTCGATGCTCTGTTGGAATACGCTCTATGCCGGAGAAATATTTTCGGACAATGGGGCCCACAGCTTCGCTTTCCAAATCGTACTCGCTTGGAAGTGTCGCCACGAAACCGCCGGCGATGTCCAAAGCAAGCCGGGCGACTTCAAAATGGAATCGGGTGATGTTTTGTTTGCACACATTGGCCAACATGGTATCCACCATGTAAGCCCCGGAAGGGGTTTCCCATCCTTCCGCCGAGCAGGCAATCGAAGAGCTGTACAATGTTTCGCAAAGGTGAATCATTTCCGTCACTTTATCTTTTACGTGAGACGCCTTGGCCGTACCCTGCATTTGGGCCAAATAAGTGACCGCCCCCGTCAGAACATCCATAAGCCCCGTCTTACATGCCCCATAATTGGCGCGATGATGGGCGGCAAACCGGTATACCACAACACCGGTGTATGCGGTTTCACCATCCATAAATACCCGATCCCAAGGCACAAAAACAT
>JAHEHB010000015.1 GCA_024644775.1 Deltaproteobacteria bacterium | reverse complement strand
AAAATGTTTAGAACATGGGGGGCCGACGTTATCAATATGTCTGTGGCGCCGGAAGCAATCCTTGCCAGTGAAATAAAAATCCCTTATGCAGTGGTTGCCATGTCTACTGACTATGATAGCTGGAAGGAAGATGAAGTGTCTGTTACGTGGGAAGAAATTCTAAAGGTATTCAACCAAAACGCCGAAAATGTCAAAAAGCTTTTAATACAGGCAATACCAAAAATTACATGAGGTGATCTCAATGGATATTAAAAAGCATATCAGAACGGTTCCACATTGGCCAATAGAGGGGGTGATGTTCAGAGATATTACGACGCTCCTGAAGAACCCGGAAGCATTCCGGCATGCTTGCGACGAGTTGTATGAACGTTACAATAAGATGAATATCGATAAAGTCGTGGGAATCGATGCCAGGGGCTTTATCTTTGGTGCAGTACTGGCTTACAAACTGAATGTCGGCTTTGTTCCCGTCAGAAAACAAGGGAAGCTGCCACCCAAAACCGTGAGTGTAGAGTACTCGTTAGAGTATGGCAGCAATGTTGTGGAAATCAATGAAGAGGCCATAAAAAAGGGGGAACGCGTCCTTATCGTGGACGATCTCATTGCAACCGGGGGAACCGTTTCCGCCGCAGCCAAGCTGGTGGAATCGCTGGGAGGGGAAGTGGTGGAGTGTGCGTTTTTGATCGAGTTACCCGATCTAAAGGGTAGAGAAAAAATAGAAGATTACAAAATCTTTACCTTAATGGAGTTTGAGGGAGAATAGTTTGCGGGTTGCGTGTATTACTTAATTGTATCACCGATTTCATTGACGCGACAGAGGATATCTTTCAAGTCCGCTGTTTGAAGCGTTCTGTTTCTTACAACCACCTTTCCGGATACGATCACATCCCGAACATCCGAACCGTTGGCAGCATAGACCAGATGCGACACCGGATTATACAACGGTGTCAAATGAGGTTGATTGGTTTCGATCGTAATCAAATCGGCTTCCTTGCCGACCTCAAGGGAGCCGATGGCGTTTGCTAAACCGATTGCCTTCGCCCCGCCAATGGTTGCCATCTCTAAAACACACCGAGCATTCACGACGGTGGGATCGAGGGTTTTTGCCTTGTGAAGTTTGGCAACAAGGCTCATTTCTTGGATAAGATCAAGATTATTGTTACTTGCGCAGCCGTCTGTTCCGATCCCCACAGTTATGCCCGCTGTCAATAGTTCCGGAACCGGTGCGATTCCAGCGGCAAGCTTGGCATTGCTGCCGGGGTTATGGGAAACCGGAGTCTGATGTTTCGCAAGAATGGCGATGTCCTCATCGTCTACCCAAACCGCATGAATCAAAAGGGTTCGGCTATCCAAAACACCGATACGCTCCAGATACTTTACCGGAGTGGCCCTAAAATCGGACAACATCTGATCCCATTCATGCTTTGTTTCTGCAACATGGATTTGGAAAAGCACGCCTCTATCCGATGCAGCCACTTTTGCCTTTCTGACGGTCTCTTCCGAACAGGTATAGGGAGTGTGACAAAATATGGAAGGGATTATGTTTGGATGGCGATGAAGCCATTTATCGGTAAATGCGAGGGCATGATTTACGTTTTCTGTAGGAATCGGTACCCCGGGTGCCGGAAAATCGATCACGCCCTGGCCAAGGACTGCCCGAATACCGATTTCGCTCACTGCATCTGCGACATTTTCTTCATGAAAGTAACCATCACAGCACGTCGTCGTACCAGACAATACCATCTCGACGCAACCAAGAAGGGCACCCGATTTCACGGTTTCAGGGTTTATGTGTTTTCCCTCTGCAGGAAAAATGTGCTCGTTTAGCCATTCCATGAGCGGCAAATCATCAGCAAGACCTCGAAACAGGGTCATGGGCAGATGGGAATGGGTGTTGATCAATCCAGGCAATATTACGCCACCCGATGCATCAATTGTTTCAGCTGCCTCGGGCAACCGCACTCCCGGATCTCGCGTTTCAACCCGCTCAAGCAACCCGTTTTTGATACAGATGATACCCGACCCAATGATTTCAAATTCAGAATTAACCGTAACAATGGTACCATTATGAACAACCAGATCATATTTCATGGCGTTACTTTCTCTTAGAATTAAGGGCTTCGAGAAGCCGAATGATCGTTTCTTGTTGTTTAAGTATATGAAGATTGGTTTCTACCATAAATTTGGCCGATACGGCAATTTCGCGTAAATATTCGTTGGATCGATCGGTACCGTATGTCCTCGTTCCCTCACTCGATTCCTCTCGCAAAGCGCGATAGAAATCCTCCGTCAGCTTGAGAAAAATCCCACTATGTGCGAACGGATGAGAGATGGTTTTCTCCTCGGCGGAGCTTAAAGTCGACCCCAATAGAGGGATTCCCGCCAATGCTATGAAGAAATAGATAAATATGGCTTGAAGTTTTCTCATTTTATTCTCCTAAAATAATGATAATAGAGGTTGTTTCAAAACGGTTTGATTTGGCAAAATAAAAAATATCATCCGACATATATCAACAGGCACTCGAGTATAACTGGGGGCGCGAAACTTAATATTGCAAATTACGAACCAAAATATTTTTTTATATTGAAGTAATGATGTCAATAGCCTATGTACATCGAATACGGAAGCGAGAAATTTCACTCGAAACCGATCGTTTTGTTTCTGTTTACAATTTGGTGTTTTTGAATAGAAAATCATTTCGGACATGAGGGAAATGTGCAACCGAAATTAAAGGTTCTTTGCATCAGCGGAAGCCCACGCGGTGGAGGTAACACAGATGTGCTGCTCGGAAACTTTCTGAAAGGCATTGAGGAAACCGGAGTGGAGGCTGAAAAAATATTTCTTCGGGATTATGTCATCCAACCGTGTATTGGCTGTGAACGATGTAGAAAGGATGAAACCTGCACAAAATTAAAGGATGGGATGCAGCTTCTTTATCCCAAAATTATTGATTCGGTCGGCCTAATCCTCGGTTCACCAACGCATAACTACAACGTGACGGCAATAGTAAAAGCCTTTATTGACAGACTCTACCCATTTTTTGATTACTCAGACGAACGGCCTAGAAAATTCGAAAGCCGTCTGTCAGGCCAGGGACGAAAAGCGATCGTCTACAGCGTTTGCGAACAAGATGAAATGGGAGAAGTGGGATTTACCCTGGAGGCCATGGGCTATCCCTTAACAGCGTTGGGTTATGAGGTTGTTGGAGATATAAGCGTAACCGGTTTTTTTGATAGGGGCGCCGTCAGGCACGATATGGATGTTCTTGATCAGATGTATGACAAAGGGCGACAATTTGCAGAGATTATTTTAAGTACCTGAGGCCGCCGACCCAAATCGCCTAATTGTATCGCCCCAGCTTTTTCTGCCCCAATAAGATACTATTGGAAGATATCTGTCTAACCAGTATTACTTTCTGGAGGAAATTCGTTGGTACAATCTAAATTGGGTCAGTTTACACGAAACACTTCCCGCCCGCTAATGGCAATGATCGAAGTAACAAATCGGTGCAATTTGGCGTGTCCGGTCTGTTTCACGAGCGCCTCCTATAAAGGTCAAGATCCACCAATGAAAGCGATCCGGAAAGCCATGGTAAAGCTGCTGGAGGTCACCGAAAAACCGGTTCCACTTCAAATCAGCGGGGGCGAGCCTACCATCCGCGAAGACCTACCGGATATCATTGCAATGGCAAAGAACCTCCGATATCAGCACATTGAGTTGGTCACCAACGGCATCTTTATTGCTCAGGATAGCGCACTGCTCCCGAGGTTAAAACAGAAGGGACTTACCGCCGTCTATCTTCAATTTGACGGTTTAAGAGAAGAAACCTACCTAAAGCTGCGCGGCCGGAACATGCGATCTGTTCGACAAAAAGCCATTGCCGCTGCGCGAGATGCAAATGTCTGTTGCACATTGGCTGTACCGGTCGTTCGAGGGTTAAATGATACCGAACTCAAAGATATCATTCATTTCGGAATCGACAATATCGACACGGTGAGGGCGATTAATTTCCAGGCGGCGGTTCCGTTTACAGGTCGCTTTGCTCTAAATCGTTGTTTAGAACATTCTGAAAACGCTTACACGCTGCCTGAACTTCTACAATGCATCGAACATCAGACCGGACTCCCGGCAGACACGTTTATCTCAGACTATTTAGGGCATCCTGACTGCAATGCCATCTCCTATGTTTTTGTAAAGAACGGCACCCTGCAACCGCTTTTTAAATACATAAAGAAGCAGGACATCCGATTATTTTTAGGGACTTCTCCGCGAGACATCATTTTTGATTTGTTTCAAGGGAAAACGGATTTTTTTAAGCGGCACTTGTCCAAACCGACGACCTGGAGTCTCATTCGAAAAGCGGCTCCAATATTCGATTATAATCCGCTAAATGTCCTCACGACACCACACATTGTGTTGTTTGCGAAGGCTTTTATGCCGAAACACGCATTGAGGCGTGCGCGAGTTAATCAATGCTGCTACGGTATCAGTACACCGAATGGCGTCTTTAGTTTCTGCGCATATAACAATCTGTATCGGTTTGTTGAAAAAGAAAGACCTAATGAGAACGGAATAACCAATACATGAATGCAACCGTATGGTCTCGCCGTTATATTCTGATAGTGTTGCTGGTATTGATAGGATGTACCACGATTAAACCGCTTACATTCGAAAGCTCAGTCTTAGAAGCACCCGGGAAATTTTCACATGTAAATTTTGATCGAGTTCTGAAACAATATGTCGACAAACAAGGCCGAATCAATTACCGGAGTCTCAAACAAAATCCACGCGATTTGGAAATGTATTATTATCAGCTATCCCTCATCAGTCCCGACAGTCACCCAGAGCGATTCCCATCCCAAGAGGACAGGCTAACCTATTGGATTAACGCTTATAATGCGTCGGTAATAAAGACGGTGCTTGCCTATTATCCCATTTCGAGTGTTTTAGATATCAAGCCACCTTTTCCCTTTTTCTTTCTTCCGAAAGAGGCTGGATTTTTTGTATTTAAGAAAATGACATATGGCGGTAAAATGACAAATTTATATTTTCTTGAAAACAACGTCATTCGCAAACGGTTTTCAGACCCTCGCATCCATTTCGCGCTCAATTGCGCTGCGAGAGGATGTCCACAGCTGCCGGCGACAGTATACACAGCCTCAGCGTTAAACGAACAGCTTGATCAGGACGCACGCAGATTTGCCAATTCGGATCAGAATTTCCGAATCGATCATCCCCAAAAAACGATTTATGTTTCCTCAATTTTTAAATGGTACAAAAAGGATTTTTTGGAGTGGTATCAACTCAGATATCCTGGACAGGAGACAACGATTTTAAACTATATCGGATGGTATCTTTCAAAAGAAAAGGCGGAAGAACTCAACCAATGTGAACATACGTATACACTGGAATATATTGCGTACGACTGGCGGCTGAACGACCAAAACAACTCATTGTAATGTGTCATTCCTTAAATAGAAGATGCAACCAAAGGAGGGTGTATCTAACTAATGTTTGACGGTAACGATCGAGGCGCTATGCCAATAAATCCACCAAATTGCCTCTGTTTATATCGTGTACCTGCTCGGCCTGAGACGCATCGTGATCGCCGGCAATCATTGCTTTAATTTCCTCAACCTTGCTCATCGCTGCGTCAATATCCTCAATTCTTTCCTCAGAATTGAGTTTCTCAAAGACGTTTCCCGTATACCGAGTATTTGTGATTTCAACCGTGTCGGTGCGTTCCGGCTGAGTATCAGCCGACGCTGTATTTCGTTCCGGCTGCGCGTGTGTTTTTTCGGTTTTCTGTTGCCTGACATTGCGATTTGCCACCGAAACCATACTTTCAGAAGTCGTGTTTATCGTCGTTGCCATTTTTATCCCCCCTGACTCAAATAAAAAAACCCGTTCGGAAATCGAAAGGCGGGTGTAAAAATCATTGCTTCGTAATTCCGAAATGTTACACGGATACATCGGCAATTAAACCGGAAATATTGCGCCCCTGCCTTTCGAACGGTCTACCCTTCAGCAAAACAATCTGTCACAATAAGCTTATCGGCGGATTTGAGGATAACTTTAGTTTTTTTGACAACTTTAAAAAAGAAATTCTTGCATTTTTTTTAAAATTTTATCTTACCAAGAAGATCAGAAGAAGAAACAGACTCTTATAAAACGTTTGGTCATCCGAAATGGGACATTTGAATTCAACTATGAACACGTATCCGGGAATACGGAACGTGTAAGAGCAGAACATGTGAATCTCGTAAAAAAAGATGTTATTTTTGACAGACACATGAATACGTTTTTAAGATCAATTTATAAAAACACGAAAGCGAGTTAGTCGATACCCAGTCTGAAACTCTCCCCCGGACGATAGTTTACCGCCGGATGATAGTTTACCGCCGGATTATAGTTTACCGATTGATGGGTTCGATATAAGGTGATCATCCCTTTTCCGTATACCTGCCATTGTCCGTGCGGTCCATCGTTTATCATTCCGGTCTCCTCATCGATACCTATCAAAATAGCCGCCGGTACGAGAGTGGTCAATCGAGATACCCAGCTTTTTCCAAACGTATTATGATGGGGCAATACGCAGGCCCCGGGTACAAGCCCGAGTCCCTCTGCGGCCTCACTGCTCATGTGGTGATAATAATGCTCGCAAAGTACCATCGCACCGGCGCTGCTGCCCGCAATGACCGCACCTGACTCATGAGCCTTTACCATGGCCCGCCAACTTTTACTGCCGACTAAGGTCTGCCCCAGGTGGTGCGTAAAACCACCCAACAGGTATATCAATTGCGACTGCTGCAACGCATCGACGATATCCGGATGATTCGCAGACGCCTTATCGATCAGCGGCAGGGAAGTAACCTGGGTTGCGCCGAGACTCTGAAACCAGTTTACACCGTTTTGACCGGCCCGCCTGTCATTCTTATCCGGAGCTGCCGCCGCAGGAATAATACTGATTCGAACATCGGGGCCGCCAGCGAGCTCAAACGCCCGGCGATCCGGTGCAGACATCATTCCGCCAAACTCAGCACCTCCTTCAAGTAAAATATAGCCCATTATATATTATCTTTAGCGGGGTATCATCGGTGCATAGATTGTATATTCTGATTCTTCTCCAGCTAATGATTCGATTTTATTATCGATTTCTGTCCTGCTCTTGCTATTCACCCATCGATTCCAATCGTCAATGGTTTCCCACCTACTGATGACGAGACACTCTTCCGGATTCTCAACATTACATAACGTTTCGCCGGAAATATAGCCGGGTTGACTCAAAGCCATGGCCCGTATTTTTAAGATGAGTGGCACCAGCTGTTTCGCTTGATGACCGGGTTTAACTTTTCGTTTTATCATAACTTCGATGGCCATCTTCTCCTCCTTTGTTTGGAATATGCCATTATTGGATGTAGCGCTTTGGAATTTCAGCACCGGCCACACAATTCAATTTACCCATTTTCACCATCTGATAAACGTTGATACGGAAATCCGGGCACGTACTCACCAAACAATAGGCGTCGCTCGGGGTGAAACCATACTCGGTGATCAACCAATCCATCAAATTAAAGGTTGCCGTTTCTATGGCTTGCTCAAGGGGGCGATAGGCAAATATGGAAATGATGGACTCCGGTTTTTCGATACGCATCCATGGTACCGTTTTTCCCTTGATAAGATCCAGTTCGAGTTGGACGGTCGCTTTTGTTTCTGCGGCCGTTCCGGTAAACTCTGTATCTCCTTGACTGGCATGAATATCCCCGAAATAGAACCGCGCTCCTTGATGAAAAATCGGAAGATAAATTCGGTTACCGGGTGCCACATCTCGAATATCCAAATTCCCGCCCCACGGTCCCTGTCCATCGATACTGGTCACGACCTCTCTGTCGGGTGCAACACCCAGAGTGCCGATAAACGGGGTAATCGGCCAGGATATGTTGTCATTGAATTTTAGCGTTCCCTCGCGAGTCGTGCCACCGGGCCCCGGTAAGTGTTGAAAAATCATCGTTGTGTACCGATCAGATAGTTCCGGCCAACGCGTCGATTCGCCGAGCGGCCCACGTTTTGGACCAACGGCAATCCAGGAATAGTCGTCCACCAAAATATCTTTTGGGATAACGACAAGGGTATCTCCAGGCTCCGCATCTGCCAACCAAATTGGACCGGCAAGGGGGTTTGCCAGGGGTGGGTGCCGGTCGTGACCCGGTCGAACAGCGGGGTCTGCCTTGTCTTCCGGTGCTTTGAAATACCCCGTACTTGCGTCGTATGTTTCCACCTCAAAGACTTCGTCGCGTTTTACCTCTAAAACCGGATCGTCTCTCCAGTCAAACGCAAATTTCTTTGCCTGCTCCCGCACGATTCTTTGCATGATTTCCTCCTAAATGCACCACTACCACTTTCAAGTCACAATGAAATGAATATATTAATCATATATTGTATCGTTAAAATATGTACCTGATAATCCTATAACTATAATTTTGAACAACTTTTTACAATTAAAATCGAATTTGTGAGCAACAACGATTAGAAAGGAGAAACAAGATGACATATGGAAAAATTCTATTTTTGGTGTCTGTATCGATATTCTTTATAACCACGGCCGGCTATTCATTTGAAACGTCTACTTTCGGAACTTATAGTTATCAGCAGTTCCGGAAATATTGGTTTTCAGGGAAGGGAGAAATATCCCGTTTTTCTCTTGAACAAGCACGCTATGGTGAAATTCACAAAGGGGATGCTGTTTTGGTGTATGTTACAGAAACAATGAATCCGGCAAAGCAGGTCAAAGCGGATACGCCGGGGCCAGGGGACGTTCCGGTTCTCAAGCTCAATGCCGTCCGAAAATTTTTTACCGGCATGTATCCCTATTCTGTAATGACCTCTGTTTTTTCCCCTGTGGACGCTCAAAAATATCCACTCCCGCTCAAAATCAGTGCCTCGACCCAAGAATGGTGCGGGTTGGTTTATTTACAAATGAATCTTCGCGAAAACGAGTTTCATATAACGAGCCATTCATACTTTGAAAAAGAAGGCGACAAACAATTCCGACTACAGAATATTCTCCCTGAGGACGCGCTCTGGACACGTCTTCGAATCGCCCCTGCCACCCTGCCTCAAGGAGAGTTTCTCCTGATTCCGTCGGCCGCCTATAGCCGATTTCTTCATCGGCCCCTAAAACCCGTAAGAGTGGTTGGGAGTTTGAATGACATCGAAAACAAAAGTCTCGAGGGGGTTCCGTTGGTGCGTTACGAAGTTAACTTTAAAGAGGTGCAGCGAACAATTAAGATTTCCTTTGAAAAAAAGTTTCCGTACCGTATTCAACAGTGGGAAGACACCTATCCCGGCTTGTCCAGGATGGCTCCAAAGGCGCTAACCACGCGCGCAATACGCACTCACACGATTATGATCGACTATTGGAATCATCATGACAACAAAGACAGAGGGCTGACAGAAAAACTCGGCCTTGGGCCTCGTGAGTTGGCTGTGCGATGATCACGATTCATTTTTCTTTACTCTAAGCGCATTCCTGCCTATACTTGGCAACCGGAAGGGGATAATCTTACCGTAACGTTTCAATCAGTATCACAAATTTCAGTTTTCATTCCGTAAACCTTTAAACAAAAGGAGGTCGGTCATGGTGAAAAGAGCCTTTTTTGTGTGGTTCGTCGCTGCGTTGGTGTTTGGCTTGGTTCCGCATTCTGCGGCAGAATCCAAACTCAAAGTCGGGATGGTTTTTGACGTCGGCGGGAAAGGCGATCAATCATTCAACGATTCAGCCTATCGCGGACTCCAGTGGGCATCCGACCTGGGGGTGTCGCATGTGGAAATCGAACCCGGTGCAGATGCAGACCGGGAGACCGGATTGAGGATGATCGCCGGGCAAGGGTTTGAGCTTGTCATCGGGGTCGGTTTTCTTTTTACCGATGCCATAAAAGCGGTTTCGGATGAATTTCCGGATACCAAATTTGCCATTATCGATGGGTTTATCCCTGACAAACCGAATGTATCCTCTCTGCTATTTACAGAGCATGAAGGATCGTTCCTGGTCGGCATTATCGCTGCGCTAAAGGCAAAAGCAGACGGAAAAAATGCCGTCGGGTTTGTGGGAGGGATGGATGTTCCGCTCATTCATAAATTTGAAGCAGGATACAAAGCAGGTGTTAAGCATGCCGATCCTGATTGTAAGGTCTTAAGCGACTATGCGGGTACGACACCCACCGCCTTTGCCGATCCGGTTAAAGGCAAAGAGCTTGCCCTTGCCCAGATCGATAAAGGCGCTCACGTCATCTATCACGCTTCAGGTCTGACAGGTGCCGGGGTTTATGAAGCATGCAAAGAAAAAAAAGTGTATGTAATCGGTGTCGATTCAAACCAAAATCACCTGGGACACATCAAAAAAACCGGTGAAAACTTCGGGCTGACCAGCATGTTAAAGCAGGTGGATGTGGCGGTGTATCTGACAGTGAAGGATCTGCTCGACAAAAAATTTAAAGCCGGTATTCGGACTTTCGGGCTTGGCGACACCGCAAAAATCGGTGACACGGTCTATCGTGGTATCTATTATGCCATGGATGACTACAACAAAGATCTGGTCACACCGGCGATGATCGACAAAGTAACCGATGCTGAGAAAAAGATTCTCTCTGGTGAAATTAAAGTACCCATGAAGTGATCCTTAACCCGGACAAACCGGAAGTGTAAATCGGTGTCTATTATTTGATGAGTTCGACTTTTGATGGTTTCGCAAAAAGTCGAAAAACACGTTTTTATGTCATTCCGGCAAAAGCCGGAATCCAGTAAATTTAATGACTTCTGGATGCCGGACCAAGTCCGGCATGACGGTTTTAGGATTTTTTACGAGTTTATCATTAAGGAGACCTCGCGGTGGCGGACCTTGCCGTCGAAATGCACCACATTACCAAACAATTTCCTCTGGTTATCGCCAATGATGACGTGAGTTTTCTAGCGCAGAGAGGAGAAATTCACGCACTGGTAGGGGAAAACGGCGCCGGAAAATCGACCCTGATGAATATCCTCTACGGCTTGCTTCGTCCAGACACGGGAACCATTGCTGTAAATGGTGAAAAAGTTCATTTTTCAGACCCGGGAGACGCAATCCATAACGGCATTGGAATGGTCCATCAACACTTCATGCTCATCCCTCCCCTCACTGTTGCAGAAAATGTGGTACTGGGTCAGGAACCCTCCTTCGGTGGATTTGTGGATATTCACAAAGCAAATAGGGTGGTTCGGCGGTTGTCGGATCAGTACGGATTGAAAGTGGACCCCAAGGCAAAGGTAGAATCTTTAAGTGTCGGAATCGAACAACGCATCGAAATCATCAAAGTGCTCTATCGGGGCGCAGAAATTCTCATTCTTGATGAACCAACAGCGGTTTTAGTCCCTCGAGAAGTGGAAGAATTGTTCGAAATTCTTCATTCTTTGAAAACCCAAGGAAAAACCATTATTTTTATTACCCACAAGCTCCAGGAAGTCATGCAAATGTCCGACAGGGTAACGGTCATGCGCCGGGGGAAGGCGGTGGGAACCGTCGCCACAAAAAATACGTCCAGAAACGAAATTGCCACGATGATGGTCGGCCGCCCGGTTTTGTTCAGAATAGAACGGGTAGAAGCTCACCCGGGTGATATGGTGCTGGAAGTGGAGAACCTTTGTGCGTTGAACAACAAACACCTTCCCGCCCTGCGCGGGGTATCTTTTAAGGTTCGGCAAGGAGAGATTCTCGGTATCGCCGGTGTTGAGGGAAACGGACAGAGCGAACTGGTAGAAGTCTTAACCGGCCTGCGAAAAGCAGAAAAGGGAGAAGTGACACTCGACGGGGCCATCATTACCAATTACTCACCCCAATTGATTAGGGAATCGGGTGTTGGGCATATCCCGGAAGATAGACATCGGCGCGGACTGATTCTTGATTTTAATGTCGCCCAGAATATGGTGTTGGGCATTCACTATCGACGCCCCTTTATCAAACGAATGGGGTTTGATGTGCTCAACGTTGCGCCGATCAACGAAAAAGCGAATCGGTTAATCGAGGAATTTGACATCCGCCCGCCGGATCGGGAGAATTTGGCTGGGAATTTATCCGGCGGAAATCAACAAAAAATCATTGTAGCCCGGGAGTTTGACCAGAATCCGGCACTTCTGATAGCAGCGCAGCCGACACGGGGAATCGATGTCGGTTCCATCGAATTTATTCATCAACGCCTGTTACTCGCCCGAAAAGCCGGAAAGGCCGTCTTGCTGATTTCAGCCGATCTCGAAGAAATTCTTTCCATTTCCGATCGGATTGCCGTGATGTATGAAGGAGCCATTGTCGGAATGGTAAGCCCCGGAGAAGCCACCGAGGAACGATTGGGCTTGATGATGACAGGGGGAGAAATCTAACCGGTGACACCGCAACATAGAGGGAGACATCTCTTTTTGTACAAAACCCTTATGGGTATTTTTGCGCCGATTGTTGCGGTGACACTGGCTTTTGTGGTCGGTGGGCTCATCATCCTCATATTTATAAAAAGCTACAGCTTATCAGACCGATCTCTTAACGATCTGAAATCGAGCGGCGTTCCTAATGTTATAGTTGACGACTTGCAAACAATAACGGGAAAGGACTACTCCCATAAAGAGGCATTTGAAAAAATTGTAAGATCAAAAATCGGCGATGAAAAGTACAAACAGTATGGTTTAGTGATCTTAGAATGTGCCCTGGTAAGAGAAAATCCGATTGTTGTCTACAATGAAATTTTTAAAGCCGCTCTCAAAGATCGCAATGGCTGGGGACATGTGCTGTATCGCGCGACACCGCTCATTTTTACAGGATTGGCTGTTGCACTGGCGTTTCAGTGTGGGTTGTTTAATATCGGCGGGGAAGGTCAAATGGTAATTGGAGGCTTCGCCATTACCTGGGTCGGATTTACATTCACGAAATTGCCGGCATTCCTTCTGATTCCATCGTGCATTCTAGCCGGAGTGCTGGGTGGCGCCATCTGGGGAGGTATCCCAGGATATCTGAAAGCAAAACGGGGGGTCCATGAGGTGGTTACCACCATCATGATGAACTGGATTGCGGTTGCTCTTGTCCAATACCTTACGATGGTTTATAAACCGCCGGAATCCTGGATTCCACACACCTATCAAATTGCGAAAAGCGCTCAACTCTCCCGGCTTGCTTACTATCTAAACCCCATGGGAATCGCATTTCCTAAAAGCAATCTTCTGAATACCGCCATATTCATAGCAATTGCCGTCGTTTTTCTAACGGCTTACATTCTGAAACGAACAAAGATCGGATACGAAATTCGCGCCGTTGGATTCAATCCTACTGCCGCAGAATGCGCGGGCATCAATGTATCAAAAAATACGGTTCTGGCGATGGCCATGGGGGGTGCCCTTGCGGCATTAGCCGGCGTAAATCAGGTGATGGGATATAAACATCGCTTTCGCTATGGCGTGTTTGAAGGGTTAGGGTTTGACGGAATCGGCGTTGCATTCATCGGGAAAAACAGTCCTTTTGGAGTCATTTTAGCCGCACTGCTGTTTGGGGTTTTAGATCATGGCGGCTTGGCCATCGATGTTTCAACGAAAGTGCCGCGAGAAATCGTTTTGGTGCTAAAAGCGATGATCTTAATCTTTGTTGTTATTAGCACGGAGATTACGAAACGCTTCATGTATCTTGTTCAAAAAAAGAAAGAGACACCGGTATAATGGGATCCATCCTTGCAATCATCGCTTCAGCTATAAGATTGGCAGTTCCCTACACCCTGGCGGGATTAGGCGGAACCTATTCTGAACGATCCGGAGTTGTAAACATCGGATTAGAAGGTCAGATGTTGACGGGTGCATTTACGGCGGTTGCGGTTACCAATGTTAGCGGCAGCCCCTGGCTTGGACTATCGGCGGCTGTTGCGGTCGGGATGATGCTCGGATGGGTCCATGCGGTGGTTTGTGTCACGTTTAAAGCCGATCAAATCGTTAGCGGACTTGCGATTATAATTTTTGCTTCCGGTATTACCGTCTTTTTTTCGTGGCTGCTCTTCAATAAGACCCAGATTATGGTTGAAGAAACGTTGCAGGTTCCTTTTTTACATAATTTTGAAGGAGTAAACGTATTGTTCAGCGAAATTCCACCGCTTGTATTCGTTACCGTAATGATTGTCATCGCCTCGCACATTGTGATCTTTAAAACCGTCTTTGGACTGAGGCTACGATCAGTAGGAGAGCATCCGCAAGCCGCCGATACTTTAGGAATTAATGTGTATAAGATGCGTTATCTTGCGGTAATGATTAGCGGTGGTATGGCTGGAATGGGTGGCGCTTATCTTTCCCTGGAACATGCCCACTACTTTGTTAAGGGAATCAGCGGAGGTAGAGGATTTATCGGTCTTGCATCCATGATTTTCGGAAAATGGACACCTTTCGGAACTGCCGGGGCCGGTTTGTTGTTCGGATTCGGTGAGGCCATTAAACCTTACCTTCCAAAGGTGGTGCCGTCACAATTCATCGATATGATCCCTTATGTTCTTACGATTTTCGTTTTGGCCAGTGCTATTGGCCGGGCAACCCCTCCAGCTTCCATTGGCGTTCCATACAGCAATGAATAGCTCCGAAATTGAGTGTTTCAAATTTTGGAAAAGGATCATTTTGCCCTTAATTTTCGATGAATTCTATCGATTAATATTTTTAAATTTGAAATACTCGTTTTCGGCCAAATATGATTGTATAATAGAGTTTTATAAGGCTCGAATAATCCACATCATTCATTTTGTAAGAGTTATCGTGACGAAACAGGCATTTCTGACATCCAAGATCTTTCTCATTTGCCCGCGCTGCAGTTTCTAAACAATTCGAATAGTGCTGGCAATTAATATTGCGTTTTATGGGTTCATTGCTCAATTGCGTTATCTCATGTGTTTGCGAAAGATCAACGATCTGATCGCGCACCGGCCAGCTGTGAGATGCTAAATTTCTTTTGATATCTGTATTTATCATCTGAAACTCTTTTCTTTCAAAAAATATTTTAGGACAGTCACTGTTTATTTATCGGAACTTTCGTCAATTAGCTTAAAGGTACTGCCCATAAATCGGAGCTTAAGGGTTGTAAAGCGTCCATTAGATAGGTATATTTTTAACCCAATATAAATGGTTACCTGAAAACAACGGGGGAATGTATTCCGGGAAAAACAAATAAACTCATCGATATCTGTCAAAAAAAATGAAATCGAAACGAAATAGGATAATTATTTTCAAAGGCTTGTTGCTGATTTTCTATTTGACCGCCACGGTTGCGTGTCAGGCGACCCTAAAAACGCACAATAAAAAAACGGTTCCGTTGAATAAGCGCATCCTATTGAAGGACGGCGGCCCCCATAAGGAGGTCTGGGAGGCAGCAAATGTTGTGTTTTATTTTAATTACACCAGGGAAAACAAACAACTGTTTATTTCCGGTGAAATGGGTTTAAAAGATGTAAAAAAATTAGATTATTTCTTTCTCTGGATACATCTGTTGGATCCTGACGGGAAAATTCTCGAAAGTAAGCGATATTTGAGTTTGTCCTTTAGAAAAGCCTTCTGGGAATCAAAATACGTAACGGAATTGGCACCCAACACAGCCGCGTTTGCTTTCAGCTATAAGGGTCGTCATAGAGAAAGCGGCGGCGATGGAAGCACGGTCATCGATTTTTATCATTCTCCATTTTGATAACAAAAATCAGCTAGAGGAGTTTTTTCTTAATCTTCGCCATCACGATTTGTTCAGTACTTGAAGATTTAGAAAAGAGTTTTTCCAATCCGCCACTGGGGAAGGTTACGGCCCATTGATAAAGGGCGTTGAGTTGACTTTTGTCACCCTTATAAACCGGGGAAAGATTTTTTACGAAATCAAAGCCCTCAACGACGAGTGACGCAACCCTTGTATAGAACCAATCCATTGCCTCACGAAAAGAATCCTCTTTCTGGAGGGCCTCGTGGTAAAGTTCCATCGCGCTGAATTGAACGGTATGTGTCCTGGGATAGAAAGAACACATCAGGTTCCAATCTTCTCCCCCCAAATCTTTTTCTCCGGAAGCGCGAAAATCAGAGCGTAAAATCACAGAAGGGATATCGAGAAATTTAGCAAATATGAACTCCACCACGGTACCTGAATCAAGCTCCGTACCCTCGAAGTTAAACAATGCAAAATCACATTCGATGATCTTTTTGAGATCCTGATTCCGGATGTCCAAAGCGGTTGCCGATGCCTGATCCAATTCCTGAGGGAGGAAACATTGATACTGTCGTTTAGATATTTTCTCTATGTATGAGGAAAGCAGCGCATTTCCAATAAGGTCTTTGTGATTAAACAGCTCCCCTCCGAAGTATACTGTGAATCGATTGCTCATTTAAACTCCATTCTTGTTTATTTTACACAGCCTCAAAATATTCTAGCGTTACAGTTGGAGCACAGGATTTGAGGATCAGCTCAGTCATGTTTCGTTGTCCGCATCTCGATGGTTTTTCCACCAGAACCGCCCGGGTAATCATTGGTTCGCCGGCAAGAAATCCCATGTTCATACAAACAATTGCCGACTGAAGCGGGGACAGGCTGGGATTAAACGCGACATTCTCTGCATAACGCCCCGAATAGATCCGACCATTATTCACCTGAACGGCACAACCCGCGTAATTTTTCGTATACGGCGCATGACAAGTTTCCGCTGCAGAAAACGCCTCAAGAACCAATGGATCGTTTAAAGTCGACGGCAGCGTCAGGTGTTGCCGGGTTTCATAAGATGTAACTAAGTCTGCAGTCTTTATAAGATCATCCTGTCCAAATGCGTCCGGCAAAAGTTCCATGAGGTGTCTGGTAGAAAATCCTTTAGAATCGTTTGCAGCAGTAATGATCGTGATGCGGTCGCTTTTTTCAAGCTCAAGGAGAAATTGTCGGCAGTACCCGCACGGCGCAGCCGATACGGCGACGGATCGAAGCCAGCCTGTACCATGGTGCCATGCATTGATAATTGCTGCCTGCTCAGCATGCACCGTCTGATTCAATGCCAGACCCGCAAATTCGATGTTTGCCCCCAGAAAAAGCTCATATGCTGCATCCTCATCCTGCACTTGAACACCTGCAATAGCACCCACCCGGAAATTCGAAACAGGAACGATCGCATACAGTTTTGCGATGGGAAGCAGTCTTACCATGAGATCTTCCAACTCAATTTCCAAAAGCGTCAAAAGACGATGACATTGATCGAAAGGGAGTTTTCCCCCGTTCTCCGGTATCGCGCGTAAGCAAACGCGAGCCGCGTCCGGAAAAGATTTTAAAATTTCCTCAAACTGTTCTTTTTGTTTACTCATGAGCTATACTAATTCTTCAACCCCATCCTTTGAAACACGGGCATAAAAAAGCTTGAGTGGATTTATTTTCTTATGGCTTACCGTATACGCATTTACGAATTTTTCTTTCGCAGGTTCAATTTTATTTTTGTCGCCATCCGAATAGAAAACGGCGAGCGGTTCATCTTTCTCGACCCGGTCTCCAACCTTCTTTTCAAGCTGAATACCGATGGATCGGTCGAGTGGTTCATCCTTTGTTTTTCTACCGGTACCCAAAATTTTCGAAGCAAACCCGACGTTCAGCGCATCTATTTTTTCGATGAATCCCGAGGATCTTGATCGAATCTCGATCTTAACCTTCGGCTGCGGAAGTAAATCCGGTTCTTCAATAACCCTCCGGTTTCCCCCTTGCGCTTCTATCATATCCCCCAGCTTTTCTAATCCTTTTTTCGATTCAATATTTTTCTTCAGCAGTTCGACAGCCGCCGGCTTTGAAGCGACAGTACCCGAAATGAGCAGCATGTTGCTACCGAGTTCCACCACAAGCTCTACGAGATCTTCAGGACCGACACCACTTAAGGTATCAATGGCCTCTCTCACTTCTATGGCATTTCCGATTGCTTTTCCCAAAGGTTGATCCATATTCGTGATGAACGCCACCGTTTTCTTTCCCGCGCCATCTCCGATATCTACCATGGTTTGGGCAAGCGAAAGTGCATCTTCATATTTTTGCATAAACGCACCGGATCCTGTCTTAACGTCTAGTACAATTCCGTCTGTACCGGCTGCAAGTTTCTTACTCATGATGGAGCTTGCAATCAACGGAATGGCGTCGACAGTAGCCGTGAGATTTCTTAGCGCATAGATTTTTTTATCGGCAGGCGCCAAACGTGTGGTTTGGGCGATAAGACTAACTTGAATGTTGTTTACAATATCAACGAATTTTTCTTTTGACAGTCCCGTTTTCATGCCCGGAATCGACTCAAGTTTATCGATCGTACCACCCGTGTGACCCAACTCCCTGCCGGTCATCTTTGCTACCGTTCCGCCGCATGCCGCTACCAGCGGCGCAAGTACGAGTGTGGTTGTATCTCCTACGCCACCCGTTGAATGTTTGTCTACTTTAAAGCCCTTGATTTGAGACAAATCGACCGTATCACCGGAATGCACCATGGCCATCGTAAGCGTAACACATTCCCGTGGACGCATCCCTTTGAAAAAAACCGCCATTAAAAAAGCCGTCATTTGGTAGTCGGGAATCTCCCCATTAACGAATCCACTTACCAGGTAGTTTATCTCATCAGAGGAAAGTTCTAAGCCATCCCGCTTTTTCTTTATCAATTGATAGCCGTTCACTGACTTGATTTCCCATTAAACGAATCGTTTCCCAACCGCTCTATGATTCCGGAAACGAGTCGCCTAAATTTCTCTGCTGCTTTTTTGGATGCCTCAATGACCTCTTCATGTGAAAGGGGGTTACCGGTAATCCCGGCTGCCATATTGGTCACCAGAGACAATCCCAAAACCCGGACACCCTTGCTGTTTGCTGCAATCGCTTCGGGCACCGTTGACATACCGACCAAATCCGCACCAAGGCCACGCAGCATTCTGATTTCAGCCGGTGTCTCGTAAGACGGTCCACTTAGGGCAAGATACACACCTTCGTGTGCTGTTATATCAAGCGTACCGGCGGTTTCAAGAGCCAGCACCCGCAAATCACCCGAGTAGGCTTCGGTCATATCCGTAAAATCAGGAGTCCCTCGTAAAGGATTTTCCCCCATCATGTTGATGTGATCACCAATAACGACAATATCTCCGGGCAAATACGATTCGTTTACAGCCCCACTGGCATTTGTAATGATTAAAGTATTCACACCGAGCCCTGACAAAACCTTGATCGGGAAGACCACTTGCTGAATGGTGTAACCCTCATAGTAGTGGAGTCTCCCTAAAAAACCGAATATCGGCACTCCGGAAATACACCCCGCAACCACTTCACCTCTGTGCCCCTCAATGGTAGAATTTGGAAAATGTGGGATTTCCGCAAACCTGACCGAAACCGGATCCTCCATGGTGCTAACCAGATCTCCAAGACCACTCCCCAGGATAATGCCGATCTTGGCCTCAATCGAAACGCGGTCTCTTATAGCCTGGACAGCTTCGGCGACTTGATCACGCATCCATAATACCCCTCTACGAACCCGGTCCAATTTCATGATCTTTACTTAAAAATGAACAGATTCATAAAACTCGTTCCGTACTTCGGTTTTCCAATGCCCAGTACCTCGGCAATCGTCTGAGCACAATCTGCAAAGGTGTCCCTGGTTCCAAGGTTAACATTCCTTTTTGCCTTTTCACCATATACGAGCAACGGAACATATTCTCGTGTATGATCGGTATGGTGCTTGTGAGTAGGGTCGCAGCCATGATCGGCCGTAACGATAAGCAAATCGTCTTTTGATAAAACATTCACAATTTTCGGAATGCTGCGGTCAAACGATTCGAGCGCCCTTGCGTATCCTTCGACATCCCGTCGATGTCCATAGACCATGTCAAAGTCCACGAGGTTGACAAACAAAAGTCCCCTCATTCTTCTGTATTTTATGATTGCCTCGATTGTCTTATCGATCCCATCTCGATTGTCTAGTGTATGAATTTCTTCAGTAAGCCCTCTATGCCCAAAAATATCTCCGATTTTTCCCACACCGGCAACAAAACAACCCTCTCTTTTTAAGCGATCGAGCAGTGTATCACCTGGGGGAGCAAGAGCGTAATCTCTTCGCGCCGCATTATCTCTTTTCAGGTTTCCTTTTGACCCTGTAAAAGGCCTGGCAATGACTCTTCCCACCGAATGCTCGCCAATCAGCAGGCTTCTTGCCATCCTGCAGTATTCATAGAGCGATTCTACCGGTACGATGTCTTTATGGGCTGCGATCTGAAAAACCGAATCTGCAGAAGTATAAACGATGGGGTATCCTGTTCGGAGATGGTTATCCCCAAGTTCTTTTAGAATTTCTGTCCCGGAGCGTGGATAATTACCTAGTGTTTTGGTTCCAATTTTTTGTTCAAATTCCTGGATAAGCTTTTTAGGGAAACCGTTCGGGTAGGTGGGAAACGAGAAATCAAGGATGAGTCCGGTAATCTCCCAATGACCGGTAGTGGTATCTTTACTAGGGGATTGCTCGGCCATTTTTCCGTAGCAGCCGAAAACTTCCGTTGGGCTGCAATCAACATCTACAATATTTCCGATACCCAGCGAACACAGATTCGGTATATCCAACACACCTCTTTGTTGGTATACGTGTAGGAGCGTGTTGGCCCCTTCGTCGTTAAACATCGGTGCATCTGGCATACTGCCGATACCGACGCTGTCCAGTATGATTAAAATGACTCTATGAATCATCACACAGAACCTTTGTTGCACAACACTTATACCAGACGATCCGGAACCAAGTACGTATGGAAATGGATTAATAAAATACGGTGCGTGTTCGATGTCGCGGTTTGATTTTTTTGAAATAAGGTTGCTGGCCCCTGTTCCAGAGTAAATAATCGAGTCCTAAAGAGGTGACATCATGACCCGATTTTCGAAGTTCCTTTGCAATTAACTCGACGGCGTGGACGGCACAGGCTCGAATTTCGATTTCTTCTGTAGACATGGATGGTATCAAATGCTTAGAGTCAATTTTAGCAGAAAGATCGTCATCGTAAAGCAAAATCCCATCAATCCGCAAAACATGAGGTACCAGATTGTCGGCAAATATTGTCAATCTGCTGAGATCGTGAAAAAAACCCAAACCTTCTTTTTTGAAAGCAAGTGATAAGTCTGCTGCAGCCAACTGCGCCCGTTTATAAAAATGGACTTTGATGTGGTTATAGGATTCAACATCATTGAAAAAGGGCATCTGTATCAGGAGTCTTACAAGTCGTTCAGCCGATGCATCGGCAGATTGGATCAGCTCGGTGAAACTTCCGTTAAATTTTTCAATTAGGTATCGTCCAAGATGGTTCAAAGCGGTTGTAAAAAGCTGCATCAGTTCTTTAATGATCGAATTATCAGGTTCCTGTCCAAATATCTTTGCACAATCTGATAGGTCCAGTTGCGATAACTGCTCGGCATTTAACGGCCCGTATTCTCTAAAATAATCGGTCAAGGAAGATGCCACGGTGAAATATCCGGACATGCCACGGCGCTTGTTGAGATTCGGAAAATATCCGGAGCCGAAATTGACCGTATCCAAGGTTAAAAAATAAGCAACTGTATCATCGTCATAGCCGAGATAATGTGTTTTGGCATCAAGTTCTGGATAAATCGCCTGATCTAATGGCAACAAGGAAGCATAGGGTTGGATATAGTCATAGTTGATCTGCACATGGGTTGCGTACTCGGCGACCGCTTCACAAGAAGATCGTACCTTTTCAATCAAGCTCTCTGCCATTTATCAAAACTCAATGTTACTAATATGTCAAATATGTGAGTCTGTTTCAAAACGTTTCAGTTTGTTCAAGGTCAAGGAAGACGAAAATTTTAACCACAGGAATACATTAAGTATTTCGAGGATTAAAATTTTTGCCTGACACAGAGATTGGGCAAACTGGGACGTTTTGGAATTGGCTCAATGTTACTTCAATTTAGGGTTATTTACATGCCGCTCCCTATCCCGTGCTGTTTTTTTCTCAAGATTCCGTTTGGTGGCTTCTGTGAGATCGATATTTGTTTGATTTGCGATGCAAACGAGCACAAATAATACATCCGCCACTTCATCCGCCAGCCCCGTATCTGATTCACCCCGTTTAAAACTTTGATCGCCATATTTCCGAGCCATAATTCTCGCCATTTCACCGACCTCTTCAATCAAAATGGCCAAATTGGTCAGCTCGGAAAAATAACGAACACCATAGGTAGTCACCCAGTTATCTACAACCTTCTGTAGTTCTTGAATTGTCATGTTTTTCGTCCCTGCATCTTAACCGAACACCATGAGTTAAAATCAAAACAATAGCAATCTGTCAATAAATTTAATGAATAGCGTCGATTTTGAAAAGAAAAAAGAGGATCGACAGACGACGAGTTACTAATCTAATACAAATTACGTTGACTATGACGACATCCATCGAAGGTAAAAATCACGGTTTTTCCATGGATCATCGATTCCAAATGTACAGGGCGAGCCCAAAGATAAAATACATGCGACAAGGTCTTCTCACGATACTCTGCATCTAACTCGACGGTTTCATAAGCATGTTTTAGATAAAGCTCTCTTTTACCTCTATAATCTCCGTCTTCCACCATGATCAACGGAATGTCAAACATGCTGAGATGGGAGACCAGAACATCCTTTATCCGCCGCCACTCCCGTTCGCTAATCTTATATTTTATCTCCGTTAGCTCCTGATACCCCGTGTAAAGATAGAGATCTAAGTCATAAGCCAATTGTTCTGTTAAGAAATTCTCAATAAAGAAACGATCGCTGTAAGTTCGTCTTACTTCAAAGATCTTTTCTCTTCCTTGGCCAAGCTTCAGATCCCAATTTTCCTTGCGCTCAGGATCTTCACAGGTTTCCCATTCTTTTCCGAATTGGCCTTTATTCCATCGATTTTCGATATCTTCGAAAATTCTCAACCCAACGAGGTACGGATTGATAGTGCGTGGGTTTGTAGATAGCACGCGAGCATTATAAAGATTATAGTAGCCATGTTCTTTCTCATCCAGTGCGCCTTCCTTAAACAGACGCTCCATAATTTTCGTATGCCAATACGTCGCCCATCCTTCGTTTATAATCTTTGTTCTCCGCTGCGGCATAAAGTAGCGTGACTGATCTCGAATAACGGACAGAATATCTTTCTCCCACTCCCGAAGCGGTTTCGGAGAATGATTGATGATATAAAGCAACATATCACGCTCCGGCTCGGGAGGTGTTTTTTTATCGTATTCTTCAGCAGAGGGATGCGCGGCTTTCTTCTTTGATATCAAATCGTCGTACAGACCTGCTATGGCGGCTGGCGATAGAGGCGTAGAGAGCCTCTCACGTTTTTGTTCTTCCGTCTCTTCCCTGATAAAAAAATCAGGATCGATATTGAGCTCGATGCTCAAGCCTGCGTCCATGAGCGTTTCCACCTCTTTAAGGTCGTGTTGTTTCTCATATTTTTGAAATCGAATCGCAGCCTCTGAAGCGGACGGAAGAATATCTCTTCGGGTCGGTTTAAAGTGATGATTATTTTTCATGAAGTCATTATGTGCATAAACATGGGCCATGACCATTACTTGTATGGGAAAAGGGTTGGTATTCATCAAATAGGCCCTTGACGGATTCGAATTGAGAACCACCTCATAGGGGATCCCGAATCCATGTTCATATTTTGTCTTTTCCCGTTCATAATCCCGGCCAAAGGACCAGTGCGAGAAGTTAACGGGAAAGTGGTAAGCCATGATCTCCAACATCTTTTCCGCCGAAATGACATCAAATTCCTGCGGAAAGAAATCGAGACCGAATTCGCCGGCGATTTCTTTGATTCTCTCGTCGAATTCAAAAAGGTGTTTTAATTCCGAATCGATGGTCATGTCCCAAATGGTCTCTCTTTTTTCAAAAATTCTTTAAGGGCGAGATAAACATGGGATTTATCCTTCAATATAGCCCCTAAAAACGGCGTGGCGGCATCGGTTCCGTAGAAAATTTCGAAATCGTTTCCGTGAAAACGACGACTTTCAAGATTCAGTTTTCTCACAAAGCTGCCCATAAGACGGGAGGTGGCATACAGATCGGCTTGGATTTCCCCATATCCTAACATGTTGACCCCCATCTGCATCAGCTTTTCAGCAGAGACCATCGTCTTGGCAGAATCGAAATCTTCTCCGTCTGAAAAATGAAACGGATAAATATTCCACCGCATTGGATTGTACGCTGCTTCCACCAAGTGAATCGCAAGGTCATAAGCTGAATGACAGAAGGTTCCCCCGCTTTCTGCCTTGTGGAAAAATTCATGCTCACTTACCAGCTTCGCCTCTGTGGTATGGGAAATAAAGCGGATTTCCACGCGGTTATAAATCTGTCGTAAAAATTCTACGAGCCAAAAGAAAAAAGAGCGGGCCAGATACTTTTTCATCGTCCCCATACTGCCCGAAACATCCATCATGGCAAGCACCACCGCATTGGAATGATATTCCACATCTTTTCGAAGGGTTCGGTACCTTAAATCCTCGCTAAACAAGGGGACAAAATCTTCAATCTTCTCCAATTCACTCGGCGCTTGCAGAAACTTCTCTGCCTTTGTCAAATCGCCACGGGCAAGGGTCAGGGCCTTTCTGCAGGTGTGCTCTGATTGACCGGTTTTCCTCATCAATTCACCCACAAAAGAAGCCGTGCGCTTGACGGCCTCTTTCAATGTGCGTTTTTTGTCTAGGCGAGCTACGACACCTGTCTTTTCGATAGTGTCGAACTTCCATCCCTTGGGGATTTCCGTCTCTGTAAAGGCACTTTCCTTGAGATTGGGAAGACCGAGATCTTTGAGCATCATATCGATCAGTTCTTCGATATCGATTTCCGTTTCGAGAAAATCCACACCCGGTTGATCGCCTGGTTGCCCCGGCTTACCATTGTTGACAGGCTGCCGGCCGATGACATCCCCTTTTTCACCCTTGCCCTGTCCGGCACCGGAGCCACCGGAACTCTCGTGCCGATATATGAACCGATAACTCTTAAGCCCCCGGATCGGAACCTTTACAATTTGTCCCTTTTTTCGAGTAATAATAGAGGCATCACTGATGATATCTGCAATATTTTTCTGAATGGACTCTCGCACCTTTTCCCTGTGACGCGCGGCGTCTTTGATTCCTCTCTGAGAAAGTCCCCAGTCTTGCTTTTGAATGGTCATTTTTTGTGTTGTCCCAACGATATATTTAAATTTATTCCTCTTTTCGCAACAGATCCCCTACGAATTGAAGTAGGTTTTCCGCGCAAACCGGACAGTATTCCTTTTGCTCCAGAGCCTCAAGCGCATCCTGTCTGCGTTTCATGGTTTTCGGATCCCTTCGCGTCTTGTCTGCGATAGTAAGGGAAACCACATTTTTGAGATCCCCGATAAGTTTTTTTTCAATGGCTTCCTGTAAGGGCGTGTACGTGTTGAAAGTAAATTCTTTGCCGCGATCGATGGAATCGCTCTTAAACACAAAGATTCCTTGCCGGAACTCTTTCTTGGTGTTTTCTGAGACACCGATCAGTTCTTCGATGCTTCGCATTAATTTCTCGTCCGGTTCCTGCTCCTCTCCTGTAATCGGATCCCGTATTTTTTTCTTCAAACAGAACGCTGTGGCGTTTTTCATGTAGTTGTCAAAAAGTGCTTGAGCCTGATCTTCATAAGCAAAAAGGAACGCGCGATTCACTTCTTTTTTTGCGATTTCCTTAAACTCACTTAATACACTGTCTTTTTCACTGATGAGGAGATTCAGGTAACGTGATTTTTCTTCATCGGTAAACCCAATATGGTGTTCAAAATTGGCCCTAAGCCCTCGAATGGCATCCAACGGATTCACACACCCGACCGATTCCTTCTCCCCTAGTGCCACGTTCAGTGCATTGGCCACAAATCGCGGACTGATACCCGACATGCCCTCTGCATCTTTTTTTCCTTCCAAACGAAGTTGAACAAGGTCCACCTGATCTTTTTCTTTTTCAGCCACCGGGTCGCCGTTGTAATACTTCATTTTCTTTATAAGGCTAGGACAGATTTGACTGTCTTTTAAGCGGGATAAAACCGCAAACTGAGCCGCAATATTTATGGTATAGGGGGCCAGATGTATACCGCCGAACTCACTTCGTTCAATCAGCTTTTTGTAAATTTTCTCCTCTTCTTTAATCTTGAGATTGTAAGGGATGAAAATGGGATACATCCGATCGTGAAGCGCTTCGTTTTCCTTAACAGATTTAAATTTGTCAAATTCCGTCTGGTTCGTATGAGACAGAATCACCTCGTCTACATATATTTGCGGAAAGCCGGGGGCTTTCAAGACCTGCTCCTGAGCCACGGTAATAAGGATGTAATGAAACTTGATATCGCACTTCAAAATCTCGACATACTCCATAAGTCCGCGGTTTGCGATTTCCAGTTCCCCATCCAAAGCATATGCACGAGGGTCGGTCTCCCCGTATTGCGTAATCTTCGAAAGATCCACTCGCCCGATCAGCTCGGAAATATCCTGATTTTTGGGATCTGACGGCTGAAACGTCCCAATGCCGCACCGGTCCCTTTCATTAAGCTTCAAGGAAACGACGGGAAACTGTTCCCACAAGATATTATCATCCGTGTCTCGGTAGCGGTTATCTTCCAGAAGATGAAAGCGGCACATGGGGCAAAGATCTCCCTCGATTTTTACACCGAGTATTTCCTCCCATTTGGGTCGCTGATTTCGTGGAACCAGATGAAGCGGCTCTTCGTGTATGGGACAGCCTTTGATAGCGAAAAGAAGAGCCGGACCCTGCTCCAAACCGCGTTTGAGCATGGTGGCGATGGTGGATTTTCCGCTGGACACGGGGCCCACGAGAATCAGGATTCGTTTGCCCGTTTCTGTCCTGCGGGCACCTGCCTTGAAAAACTTCATAATGTCGTGGAGGGCTTCTTCAAGACCGAACAGTTCTTCACAAAAGAATTTATAACTCACAACATCTTCATAATCAGGCAGCTTGATCGTGTCCTGAATCGGTTGAGTCCCTTTTTCCATAACCATATTGTAGATTCTTCCTGGAGCAAGCTGTGTGGTGGCCGGATTCTCTTTGACGATCGCCAAGTAATCCAGGCAAGAACCTTCCCAAAAGGTTTCTCTTTCTTCTTTTCTTAATTTTTCAATTATCTTTTGAAAACGGTCCTTAGACATGCGTTCTCCCCCTTATATTGATGGTATTGCTTAACTTGCGAAATACCCAACCGTTCCAGTGGGCACCATGAAGTCAAGCAGCGTTAATACCTGCATAATCAGACAACACTGAATCAACAGCACAAACCGGAAAGTAAGCTGATCAGATGAATCCTGGGAACAAGCCGCTCAAGATTACCGCAGTGGACGTATCGAATTTGCTGAAATAGGAATTTAGAAACCCCTCTTCAGTTGAAGAGATTAGCTGATGATTAAATTTTACCACAACATCGTATTGTTTTTCAAATTTCTTATCAGAATCTTCTTAAAAATAAGCCCTATCTCAAAGTTAATCATCTTGGGTAA
>JAHEHB010000217.1 GCA_024644775.1 Deltaproteobacteria bacterium | reverse complement strand
AGAGGCAATCCTGCTTGTAGAAACAGACGGTTACACCAAGGCGGAAACTGAATTCCAAATGTCCAGGATCCTCGATATCTTCAAAAAGAATCATGCGGCAACCATCCGGGAAGCAGAGTCTCCGGAAGAAGCACAAGCATTGTGGGTGACGCGCAAATCCGCTTATGGTGTTACGGCTTTAATCAACAATAATCTTATCGCCGAAGATTTAGCGGTTCCCATGTCGAAGGTACCGGATATGCTGAAAGCCACCGCTCAGATTGCAAAGAAATATGATCTTAAAATCCCCACCGTGGGTCATCTCGGCGATGGTAATGTTCATCCGGTCATCAGCTTTGACGGCACCGATCTTGACGAGGTAAAAAGAGTGGAAGCCGCCGTTGCAGAAATTTTTGAGACCGCTGTCGAACTGGGCGGCTCTCTGACCGCTGAGCACGGAATTGGTCTATCCAAAGCCCCCTTCATGGAACTCGAACACGATCCGGTCGCCATGGACGTGATGCGCTCCTTAAAACGCACATTCGATCCCAACAATATTCTCAACCCCGGCAAAATGGCATTGGACGATTAGATGTATTTTTATCCCGGGCAATGAGGAGCATCAACTCCGGAATATGAACGAAGCGCCCTTTGTATTTGTCTGTCTGGTTCCTTCCAGTGCGCCAGAGATCTAAAAACGTTCGTGGTTAAGTGCTTTCCATTCACCGGTTACCTTGCGAATGTTTTTAATTCCATCAATGCCATCACATTTTCCAACGTCACTTGTTTCGGAAAATCACATCCGATCGTCAAAATGTAACCGGGGGCATCTCCCCAGGCAGCGAGGCAATCTTTTCCTTCTTTTAGTACCTCCTGCGGTGATCCCGACAAAAACTTACCGGTGGGAGAGACATTTCCCAGAACACACACCTTTCCACCCAACTGCTCTTTTGCTGTCTGAAGATCGACCTTTGATTCGAGACTAAAGCAGGTTGGATTCATATTTAGAATATCTTCTAAAATCGGCGTTGAATCCCCGCAAATGTGAATGCTAGCATATTTTTCCTTGTCCTTTATTCTCTCTACCAGAGTCTTTAGAAAAGGTGCAACAAATCGACGAAAAACGGCGGGGGAAATCATATCGCCTGAAGCAACCGGATCTGATATATTCATGCCGACGATGTCGGGATGCTCTAAGGACTGCCAACCGGTTGCCCAAATGAGTTCCGTTGCAAAATCGATCAACTCTAACAGCTTGTCCGGGTTTTCGATCGTTGCCATCATCAGGGCTTCAGCACCCAATATTCGAGCCGCAACGGTTAAAGGCCCCCACTGAGTGGGCAAAATCACCGTCTCCTTTCCAATCGCATCGGCAATCAAATGATGCGACCGAATAATTCCCTGCATGGTTGGATGTTTCAAAGCTTTGTCGATATCGAGCGCATCGATGGAATCGAGGCTTTCAACGGCCGTTCCAACGAGTTTTGGGGAATCAGAGGTATCATCTTCAATCGCACAACCTAAACAATGAATGGGATAATTAAGAAGTCCTGCACCGGTCCAAAGAAGGTCCTGACCCACGCTTCTAAATGCATCGATAAACACTTGAGCGATTTTCTTCGGATCGTCCTTTATCTCAGCAAAGGTTTTGCCTGCCTGATGAACATACCATTCCCCGCCCGCAATCAAACCCACCGGCACACGCGGTGTCTTCTTTTGTTCCAACGCCATCTGCGCCACTTCTCTTCCAGTCATAATATTCCCCTACCCTTATTTTTCATCGATAACGAGCTGGATGCTGCCCTCTGCCTTCTGTCCTTCGCCTTCCGCCCTATATCCGCACGAGTTTTGCAACGGATTCGATGTGATAGGTGTGCGGGAACATATCCACCGGTTGTACTTCAACAGCCTTATATCGCGCCTTCATCATCCCCAGATCCCTCGCTAAAGTCGCCGGATTACATGAAACATAGACAATTCGCTCAGGTGATATCTCCAACACTTTCCGAACCACATCTTTGTGCATCCCGGCCCGAGGCGGATCGATAACCATTACATCCACCTTACCCGAAAGTTGTGAAAAACTTTCTCTTATATCTCCTGAAATAAATCGACAGTTCGTTATCCCGTTATTTTCACAATTTCGAACGGCATCGGCTACCGTACCTTCCGATATTTCAATACCGATGATTTCTTTTGCTGAATCCGAGAGAAAAACGGGAATTGTGCCAGCCCCGCTATAAAGATCGACAACCATCTCCCAACCGGTCAGCGCCGCAAATGTTTTGACGATTTTATATAACCGCTCGGCTCCGCGTGTATTTGTTTGAAAAAAAGAATTTGAAGATATTTCAAACACAAACGGTCCGATTTTTTCCTTAAGACCGGTGTCACCCGCAAGATGAATCTCGTATTCACCGACAGCGACACCAGACTTGCGTGCAGTGATATTGTTCACGATTGAAACGATCGAGGGGTATTTTTCCATTAAAATCTCCGCTAAAGGGAGAACCGCCTCCCGATCTTCTGCAGCAGTAACGATATTTACCATCCACCGATCATATAATATGGAGTGTCTCAATACCAGAAACCTCCAAAATCCCTCATGACTCTTAAGCCCATAAACCGGCACATGAGAATTTTTTATGAAATTCCGGACATCTTCAAGGATTTTGTTGCCAAGATTCGGTTGAAGCAAACACGCCTTGGTGTCAAGTACTTTATGAAAGGTTCCCGGCACATGAAGACCGATGGCAAAATCAGTATCAATACCCTCTTTGCCCATCTCCTCTTGCATAAGCCATCTTCTGTCGGAACAGGAAAATTCCATTTTGTTTCGGTAGCCAAAAGCCAGCGGTGAAGGAATTACCTCGTGCACCGGCACATCTTGTATCAATCCGATGTGCTCGATGGATTCAGCAACGTGCTGTTGTTTGTATTGGAGTTGTTTTTCGTACGTTAGAAACTGCCAGGTACACCCACCACACGTACCACTGTATGGACAGGGAGCAACGACCCTATCCGGTGAAGGTTCCAATATTTCTAAAACACGTGCCTCCGCGAAATTTTTTCTTTTTTTAATAATTCGAGCGACGACACGGTCTGTCGGGACGGCCTGATCCACAAAAACAGCAAACCCATCAATCTTCGAAAGCCCCTTTCCACCAAACGCGATATTCGAAACTTGCAGCTCAAGCTGCTGTCCTCTTTTAATTTTCATTTGCACGATCAGTCGAGCTTTTTGTTTTCAATTTTCATGTGTCCGTTTTTCATTGCAGTGTAAAAAAAGTTTATTTTCCGATTGTAAAGATCCTTTTAAATCATTATTATGATATACATACAATTGGCCGATTGCTGATTCAAATAGTCTGGTTTATATATCCCGATAAATCAACTAAAAATAGGATAATATCATTTAATACGACTATTAGGGAGAATATCATGGAAGTCAGAAAAGTTTCGTCAAAATCCCAATTAACCCTGCCAAAAGAGTTTGCAGGCAAATTGGTGTCGATAGATAAAATCACTGAAGGCGTTATTCAAATTAAGATCGGACAATTTGTACCGGATTCGGAAAGAATATTCCACTCGGAAAAATATCAAAAACGTCTGAAAAGGTTTGATGAATGGATGGACCAGCGTGATCCCGAAGATTCAGATATTGAAGAGCTTTTCAAGGATAACGAGAAATGAAAGTTCGACTTGATCTGAATAATCCAGAATTTCAGAAAGAATGGTTCATTCTTTCAAAGGATGAATTTAATGCAACCAGAAATACGCTTCGGAAGTTATCATCAATGGATTGGAGTCAAGTCTATCACGACAAGGGATTGCACTGGGAGAAAATTCATTCGGTGAAAACGCATAAGGGGAAAGAACTCTATTCCATCCGTCTGAGTAAAAAATTTAGAGCGGTCGTTCATCGTAAAGCTGAATTTATGGTTTTTGTATCGCTACATCCCGACCATGATTCAGCGTATGGGTAATCCTTGCATTATGCAGAAAAGAAGATCCACAGTCATAAATAATCTCACATGAACATGACACCTAAATACATAGAGGTGCGCGATGCCCGAAATCTCAACGAATGATAGCCAGAACAGGCAAACAAAATTCGATTTCGGCCCATTAATCGACTTGTTAAAGGCAGCTGGCTTTATCGGCGGGGGAGCGGGAAGTGTAACCCTGCTGTTCTTTTACATTGGAAATGCTATCATCGTTGCCCGCCTTAGGGTTTACGATCTATACGGCTCGGTTCACTATACTGATGAGTATGTTAAGGAGGCTGGGTATCAGTTTTTTCAGGACCTTTTTACGTTCTTTACGCGATGGGAACTGGGTCTAGTCTTTATCCTCTCATTGTTGCTCATTTTTCTGCTCATCCCTCTGGGTCCATTTAAAAGAAAAGACCCAACCAAAGAATTTAAAACCGTAACTTCAAAAAAAGAACAGACCCTACGATTGGGGCCTATGGTGTCACGTATCCTGAACACTTTCTCATATCATTCAGTTCGTCTTAATGAAATCCGATATCCACTTTTCGCGGCTCTCGCCGTGACGACGGCCGTTTTCCTGACATCCGGTGTCATTGTCAACAACTTGACCGACAATATCATTCGACAACAGGTAATGCTTGAAGAGACAAATGAGAAACTCCAAAAAAATGTTCTTGCATTCAATCCTAAAGATAAAAAAACTTCTAATGGACGCAAAAGACTTTTTTATAATGATTTGACTGGTAGCATTTATCTTGACGACACCTGGATTCCTGATGTTCTTGAAATCTTTATCGATGCCGAGGAAATGAAATCCGGTTTGAATGAGTCGATCAGGAAATTTCAGAAAGAGTTCAATATTAAAGAAAATCCGGTTTCTCCTGATCAATGGGAAGAATTTATAAAAACCGAAACATTTCGTGCGCTATCCCTGATCAAATTGAGTCAGGAAATAGAGCGGTCCCTGGAAGAACTCGTACGGAATGCGTTAAATTCGATTCGAATTTATCTCGGCGGGCACCTGGAACGGGACCCGGAACATATCGTTATATCACCAGGAGTCTACGAAAGGGTCAACGAAGATATTAGAAGTATGAAACGCTATGTATCAAACGTTGATTACTTCTTTAATTCCAACACACCAGAAACCCGATGGGTTGTAGACACATTGAAAGACATTCAACCCATCAGATTTGCGGGTGCAACGTTGTCATTTGCATTCTGGGTGCTCATCGGTCTTTTGATTTACCTCCTTTTGAACAGCCTTCGGATTATCAATTTTCAACGGTGGGAGCAGGTGTACTTTTTCTTTATGGCACTCATGTTTATTATCGTCGCCATCGCCATACCGACTATTTATGGTCGCTACAAGTTTGAATTCAGGGTTCAGAAAATCAATGGCTTTGAGCTAAAGCGGGAACCGGAGTCATTGTCTACCGGATCTATCGAACTTCTACGAAATGAACAAATAGGCACCATGTATACCCTCGGGCCGACACGTGGTAAAGAGATCATTATTGCCTCCTTCCCTTCTAAACCAGGAAGCGGCGGTACTTCGGAAGAAAGCCATAAACAAATCGAAATCATGCTATTTGATAAGGCGGCGTTTACATCTATGGTACTTCAACCGATACCGCCAGAGGATATTCCCATTATTATCCAACGCTTAAGGCACCGAAATGTTGGTGAATATTAACTAGTGTCCGTCCAGGGATGAGAAAATTTCTGCAAGATCAAGGCGGGCGAGAATTTTAACCACAGGAATACATTGAGTATTTTGAGGATTAAAATTCGGAGCCCAACGCCGATATTGCGGAAATTAGCCATTTCTGGATGGGCACTAACTAACAATTTAAGGAATCAACCATGAACCGTATGTTTGTCCGGAAAGTAACCATCATGATCTTCTTTTTTGCGATCTATTGTTTCGCATCCGGAAAAGGATTTTCTGCAGAGAGTAACACCATTGTCCCAGGCAGAGGTGCCGCTGGCTTTAGGATTGGCGGCTATTATTCAGTCAATGAAACGGAAATCAATGGAATCACGCTGATCGTAACGAATAGTAGAATAGATAAAATTGAAATCACTTCCTCACGTTATTTGCTCCAGGGAAGCTGGCTGCGGGTAAAGCGAAATAGAAAGAAAGAAGTTCTCAGGTTCTATGGAGAACCTGAAATTTCAAGAAAAGAAAGCCAACTTCAATTAAATTATCCCTACGATGGGGTCTCCTTTACAATTGAAGAAAAATCTGAATTAATAACAAAAATATCTATTTTTGCACCGAAGGTAAAAGTAATCCAAACAAAACCGAAAATAACGCTCGATATATATAAAGATTTATATAAGAAACAACGGAAATAATTTTTGAAAGGAGGTCATCATGATGCCAGATGGCACCCCGGGTTGGGTGGAGCTGCATGATTTGAGTTTTCATCCACAACAAGAGGCCGTCAGTCCAAAAGGCCTGTACATTGAGGGAAACATGGGAGAAGAGAACAATTTTATTCCGACTTCCGGGATCAAGGGAAATTCTTTCGCCGATACTCCCTCCGAAGGCACGACTCCCGGTTGGATTGAACTCAATGGCCTGAAGTTTGTATCTGACGTAACAGCCGTCTCACCAATGGAACCCTATATAAAAAGTGTGCAAGACGAAGAGGGAAAGTTTTACCCGGATGAGCCTTACAATATCGTCGGTGGTCCGAAGTACTGACACGAAGTCAGTTTATTTGAGATCTTTAACAGAAAACAGTGACTACGTAGGATACCTAACGAATCCATGCAGTTATATTTTATTTTAAACAAGATGAGACACGGTGTGCTCACAGGGTTGATGCTTACAGTCGTTATCGGTGTATTCATTGTGGGGTCTGCATTTTCAGGTCAACGCTATCAACCAGCATCTGTCGGTAAACTTCCAAATCATTCGCAACTTAGAATGTATCAGACAGAAGCGATGCTTGATAAAGGGAAATTCCTTGTAGCCAGCCGAAGCCTGATTGATCCGAATTTTTCGCAAACCGTCATTCTTTTGCTGGAGTATGTCCGGAACGGTGCCATGGGAGTCGTGATCAATCGGCCGACTGAAATGAAGCTATCCCAAGTTTTACCGGACCTTGAAGAACTCAAAAAACGACCCGATATACTTTACTTAGGCGGACCTGTTTCTATAAACCAAATGCTTCTACTTGTCCAAAGCCCCGATAAGCCCGAAAACGCTGTTCAGGTGTTTAAAGATGTATTTATCACTCCAAGCACAAAGGTCTTACAACGCTTGGTTGAGCGTGCGGACAAAAATGAGAGATTTCGCGTTTATGCCGGTTATGCCGGCTGGGCGCCAGGACAGCTTGATCAAGAAGTAGCCAGGGGAGATTGGTATGTCTTTCAGGCGGATGCGGAATCTGTTTTTGACAAGGAACCTTCTAACGTATGGCACGAGTTTATTCGGCGAGGTTCAACAAAGTATGTGAGCGTCGATAAAGCCGGAATGCTTGGGGGTTTCCGTTGAATAAAACAGCTTTCCAAAACAAAATCTATCGTAGGACCGACCAAACCTTCACACTTCACGGCTTACTAACACCCATCCTCTTTGCCCACCGTGGAGGTGCGTCAGAAGCACCGGAAAGTACACCTAGAGCGTTTCGTTATGCAATCGAAGAAGCGAAGGCAGATGTTTTAGAGTTGGATGTGCAGTTTACAAAAGAGGGAGAAATCGTGGTCTGGCATGGCCCGGATTTGGAAAATGTCTACATTGAGGGGGTGGAAACCGATCCCAAAAAACGACCCAAAGGTAGAAGAAATATCGGTGATTTTTACTGGGAAGAGCTCAAGGGAAAAGCATGGGTTGCGGATCCAGGTGAATCTGATCTTAACACGGTTTTGGATAATCAAGAAGGGAGGCAACTGGTGCGCCTTTCTGAGCTCTTGGAGTTATTTCCGCGAACACCGTTGAACATTGAAATGAAAGCCTCGTTTTATGACAAGAACGGCAATGGGAATGGGTTGCGGGATAATGTCAGTAAATTTTTGGATATTGTAACTAAAGGGAAAAATGAAAGAAATATTGTTGTGGCAAGCGCTCGCCACAGAACTCTAAAAGAATTTCGCCGGCAAGATTCAAAAAACTATCCCACAAATTTTTCGTGGTTTGAGCACCTGACGCTTCCTTTCGTTAAAAAAATATCGAAAAATCGAGTGTTTGAAACAACTCATGTCAAATATGTATCGTCTCGGAGAATCATTGAAAAAGTACGTAAACTCGGAGGGTCGACTTATGTATTTCTAACCCATCTTTGGCCGTTTCCGGCAATTGATATCGATCCGCTGGAAAAAGACATTTTTGAAATTTTAGATCGCGGAGTCGATGGCATTATGACAGACAGACCCGGGTGTATCCGTAAAATCATGGATAAATGGATTCAGATGACGGAGGAAGATCAATAAGTCAATGGCAAATCTTTTCACTTACGGAACATTAATGTTTGAACCTGTGTGGGCAGCCACCATCGGGAAAACGTATCAGACAGGACAAGGCGTTCTCCGGGGATATGCCGTTTATAAAGTGCACAATGAGGTTTACCCCGGCATTATTAGAGCGAGTGAAGATGACGCTGTGCCCGGATTGATATATTACGGTATCGATGCAAACGTGGTTCAGACTTTAGACCGGTTTGAAGGAGACACCTATTACCGGGAAGCTGTAGAGGTGGATGTCGGTTCTTCCAAGAACGAATCCTGCGATACATATGTTGTTAAATCGAAGTACTTCTATATATTAGATTGTGAAAAATGGCATGCAGAGTGGTTTGAACAGCATGGTCTTAATCAATTTCTGGCATCTTACGTAGGGTTCGATGATGCCGACTCGGGAAGACCCAATGGCAAATGACAAATCCCCAAAGTTCGACGCCGGCCGGAACATCGCAATGAAGATCCCCTCCCATGAATTCTCTCAAGTCGTAACGTTTTATCGCGACATTATCGGCTTGCC
>JAHEHB010000216.1 GCA_024644775.1 Deltaproteobacteria bacterium | reverse complement strand
GGAGTGGGTCTGATCATTTTAGGGGCTACGTATGTGCAGGAAAACGGTCACGGTCTGCCATGTCAGATTGGAATTTATAGTGATGATCATATTCCAGGGTTAAAAAAAATCGTTGATGAAATCCACAATAAAGGGGCCAGAGTTGGGCTCCAGATTGTACACGCCGGAAGACAAACAATCCCTGCAGCAATCGGAGGACAAACCCCGATTGCTCCTTCTGCTATAGAACCCGACCCCCTCTTCAACACATCTCCCAGGGAAATGACCGAAGAAGAGATCGGCGAAACAATAAATGCCTTTGGCGCAGCAGCAAAAAGGGGCAAAGAGGCTGGTTTTGATGCTGTTCAGCTCCACGCGACTCATGGTTATCTGCTGGCCCAATTCCTGTCACCGCACACCAATCGTCGCACCGATGCGTGGGGAGGCAATCCGGAGAATCGTATGCGATTTGTGATAGAAGTCAACAATAGCGTCAGAGAAGCTGTTGGCGTCGACTATCCTGTACTAATCAAGTTGAGTGTTGAAGAAGGTCTGGAAAACGGCATTACCTTTGATGAAGCCAGTGATGTTGCAATGGGGCTATCTCAGGATGGAATCGATGCCATCGAGATTAGTGGCGGCACCATTGTAGATACGGTTTTTATGATGAGCCGGGGGGATATTCCTATTGATATGCTTACGGGAGATGCAGAACCGTCGGCTAAAGAACAAATGCAAGATTTTTTCTATTCCATAAAGGATGCGGTGAAGTATGAGGAGGCATATTGGCTCAGCCATGCGGAAAAAATAAAGGAAGTGATTGGCGATGTACCGCTTGTTCTTGTTGGCGGTATGAAATATCCCCAAACGATGGCAAAAATCCTCGAAGAGAATAAAGCCGATCTTATTTCACTGTGCAGGTCTTTAATCAGAGAACCTAATTTTCCCAGGGAGATGGCCGAAGGAAGAAAAGATCCCGCAAAATGTGCGTTCTGCAACAGATGCCTTATGGATGTATTTAATAAACCTCTACGGTGTAGTAATTTGGGATGAATGTGATGGACTCGTAAAAAGTCGAAAAAGGCCGTTTTCCGTCATTCCGGCGAAAACCGGAATCCAGTGTTTTCAGGTGCTTCTGGACTCCGGCTTTCGCCGGAGTAACGAGGTTTGGGACTTTTTACGAGAATGTCAAATGTTGTGTTATTTAAATTGCAGTTGTGGGTTTTGGTGTTATATTCTATTTATGTGAACTTCAGCGATTTTTATTTTTCCGGTCAGATAACATACGGTATGTAAAGACGGATAACCTTACAAAGGTGATGATATCCAGATCCGTATAATAACTTGAAAGGAGAACCCACAATGACACGACATGGTCACTATGTATTGGGCGGCGAAAATCCTCCCAAATCAACATACTATGCGCAAGGTAAATTTGGGCGTATGTTCCCAACGTTGCCGCCATTTGCTATCGACACACCTACGATTAAAAAAGCGCTTGAGGATTTAGGTCAAAAGGGCGGCATCATGGATGCGAATGACGATATGGATATTGTTGCTAATCCAAACCTCGCACGCGATTTGATTACCAATCCTGCGTTGAGTGTCAACAACCAGGATAACCCCGCACAAACAGCCGGGATGACGTTTCTTGGTCAATTTCTTGACCATGACATAACATTCGATCCAACTTCAAGCCTGGAGAGGCAATCCGATCCCGAATCCATTCAGAACTTCAGGAATCCCTTGTTTGAACTAGATAGCGTGTATGGATCCGGTCCCGGCGCCTCACCACATCTTTACGATCAGAGTGTAGGCGGCGAAGGCATCAAATTTCTGGTGGAAGAAATCCCCGGTGCGGCGGCGGCTTCCGCCGGTGGGTTTGTTCGCTTCGATTTGCCTCGAAATAGCCAGAACACTGCACTCATCGGCGATCCACGAAATGACGAGAACCTGATTGTCTCACAGTTGCACATGTCGATGCTCAAATTCCACAACGCCGTGGTGGATCACGTAAAGGCCGATCTCGGACTTGCTGATCCCAGCGAAGTGTTCGGTGAAGCGCAGCGCCTTGTGCGTTGGCATTACCAGTGGATCATCGTGCACGAGTTCCTTGAAAAAACCGTCGGCGAGGCAATGGTCGATGATATCTTGACCAACGGACGAAAATTCTACCAATGGCGCAGTCAGCCGTACATCCCCGTCGAGTTTTCAGGGGCGGTGTATCGCTTCGGCCACTCGCAGGTGCGGCCGTCGTATCGCTCTAACTTTGGGGCCGCGCCTGCGGACATCAACTCGCAGGTGTTTAAGCTGATCTTCAACGACAGCTTGCCGGATGGACCCGATCCCAACGATCTGCGCGGTGGTAAGCGTGCACCGACACGTTTCATTGATTGGCAAACATTCTTCGATTTCGGGGACGGCAACGTAAGACCGAACAAGAGAATCGACACCAAGTTGTCGACCGTGCTATTCGATCTGCCGGGCTTTCCGCCGGGTGACGTGCAGTCACTCGCACAACGCAACTTGCTACGCGCCCTTACTTTCAGCTTGCCCTCCGGCCAGAGCGTAGCCAAGGCAATGAGCGTCCCGTTACTCGATGCGACTGATCTCGCCGATCTGAGGCCGCTCAAACTTCATAACCGCACACCCCTTTGGTTCTATGTGCTACGCGAAGCAGAAGTGAAAGAGGAAGGAAAGCAGTTGGGTCCGGTCGGTGGTCGCATCGTTGCCGAAGTGTTCATCGGTCTGATGCAAGGCGATGCCATGTCGTACCTGAGGCAGGACCCGGGTTGGACACCGACGCTCCCAAGCGCCACGACGGACACGTTTACGATAACCGATCTGCTCAATTTCGCAGAGGTCATCGCGCCTTTATAGAAAGTTTATTGATCAGGCAAGCGTAAATGTTAGCCTAACCAACCGCATTGGATAATACAAACGACATAAAAGGGAGAAATTTATGAAAAAAAGACTTACGATTCTGTTCTTCGTTTTGGTGATTTTAGTAACCCTATCACCCGGTATTTCTTCAGCCGAAGTGAAACTTAAATTTTCATCATGGCTGGGAATGGAAGGGGCGAGCAAAGAAACCCTTTTAAAGATGATCAGTGATTTTACAAAAGACAATCCCGGAATTAAGGTCGATCTAATCGGTATTCCTTATGAGCAAACACAACAACAAACACTGATCGCCGTTGCTGCCGGTAACGCTCCGGACGTGATTCAGTTGGCCGCTCAATGGGCGGTTCCTCTGGCCGAAATGGGTGCCATCGAAGATTTAAGTACTTACTATTCAAAGGAAGAGATTGCCGATATCCCCAAGGCGGCATATGATGCGGGGGTGGTGGGAGACAAGTTGGTCAGTGTACCCTGGCAGCTCGGTTCCATATTCGTGCTTGCCTGGAAGGACCTCCTCAATCGGGCGGGATATTCTGCCGTTCCAGATACCTGGGAAGAATTCCGAGTGGCCGTTAAAAAAATATCTGACTTTGGCAAGGATATCTATGGATTCGGCGCACGGACATCCAAAAGTCAAAATTCCGCTTTCTGGTTCTTTCCAGTCATGTGGGGATTCGGTGGCCAGTTCGAAGATGCAGATGGAAAAGTTGTTTTCAATAATCCGGGAACCCTTGCAGCAATGGACTGGTACAAGGAGATTGGAACGACAAAACAGGTTCCGGTCGGGATGGATGTCCGGGAAACCCGTGTTCTCTTTGCCAAGGGAAAAGTCGGATTTATTTTCGATGGTCCCTGGATGAAAGGCATTATGAGAAACCTCAGCGGTAAAGGAAAAGCCGTCGATGACAAATATCTTGTTGCTCCCTTTCCAAAAGCTGCTGACGGAAAACGATACGGTATCGGAAATAATCACGTTCTGACGGTATCTCGTCAGAGCAAAAAGAAGAAGGAAGCCATCAAATTTATCAAATACCTCACCCAGAATGAAGCCATCACAAAATTCTACTATGACAAAATGGGTGCGATTCCCACCTACAAAAAGCTGCTTGCCGATCCACTCTATACCAATGATCCCTTTGCCCGGGTCATCATTCAGTCTTCAGATTTTGCAAACTGTGTACCGTCCAAACATCCAAAATTGGCACCCGCACTTGAACATGTTGCTGTCGCCATGCAGGCCGCTATTCTGGGCCATGACACCGCCAAAGCGCTTCAGGTTGCGGATCAGAGTATCAAAGCAACTTTCGGGCAGTAGACAAATTTCATCCGGGGAGGATGGTTTGATGTCCTCCCCACATTCAAATTAAAAACACTTACTGCGCTGTGTAGCCCTTGCTATTGGGGTGTTGTTTCGGAGATTCCACGGATGCTTGCTTTTCAGAACCGCGGTGTGAAGTATAAGGTTTTTCCCTATCTACTCCTATTGCCTTCATTTTCCATTGCTTTTGTGGTGCTTCTATATCCCTTACTGAACGGTATTCGCCTGTCATTTACGGAATATACACTTTTTAATCCAAAGTATGACTGGATAGGATTTCGACATTATTTTCAGCTTTTTAAAGATCCGGTCTACTGGGAAATTTTCAAAAACTCCTTTGTCATCATTCTGCCCGCTGTTGCTGCGCAACTTCTCCTCGGTCTCAGCACCGCACTTTTGTTCAACCGTAATTTTCCCTTTAAGGGACTGTTTCGAAGTGCAATTTTCATCATTTGGATCATTCCTGAAATGGTTGTGGCATTGCTGTGGATGGTCATGTTTAACTCCGAATTCGGCATCCTCAACTATCTGCTTCAGCTTATCGGGCTTACCAGAGAAAACCTTACCTGGTTGGCCAACCCCGGTCTCGCCAAGCTGGCGATCATCATTGTATATTCCTGGCGTGGTGTTCCTTTTTTTATGGTGATGATTATTGCGGCGCTACAAACAATCCCGAAAGATATGGTAGAAGCAAGTAAAATTGACGGTGCCGGTGCGTTTAGACGGTTTTACTCGATTACCATTCCTTATATTCTTGGCGTATTGACCCTGTGTTGTTTGCTTTCCATTGTTCGGCTTTTTCAAGATATCACCCAAATTTTCATTTTGACCGGAGGGGGGCCCTTGTATTCCACCACGACCTTTGCCGTCTATGTTTATCAAAATGCGTTTGTTAATTTCGATATGGGCCGTGCATCGGCGATTGGTATCACCTGGATGCTGCTGCTGGGGGTCATTGCTGTCTTTTATGTAAGAATCGTTTCTAAAAAACATATTCGCGATTAAGAAAGCGCCGATATGAATCATGCCAATCAGATAAGATCAAGGACACTTTTTGAGAAAGCGCAAACCATTTACTATCAGAAAAACCTCGGAAGATGGAGCTATTTCTTTTTAGCTGTTATCTTGGGATGCTTTTTGCTGTTTCCTATTTTCTGGATGGTAAAAATATCGTTCTCCCCCCAGGGAGAATTATTCAGCATGCCTCCAAAATGGATTTCTGATAGTATCAACCTCGAAGGTTATAAAGCGTTTTGGTTTCGGACGACATTTTTGCGTTTTTATGTGAACAGCATCATCGTCGCCCTCGGCACAGTCATTATCTGTCTTTTTGCAGGTATTCTTGCGGCCTATTCATTCTCCTGTTTTCTATACAGCGGGAGGAATACATTAATGCTGACAACCCTCTCAGCACAGATGTTCCCCTGGGCGCTGCTCCTTATTTCGCTCTATATTTTCCTGGGGAACCTGGGCCTGGTGAATACCTACCTGGGCCTTATTCTCGCCCATTCGATCTTTGCACTCCCCCTGACCATCTGGATCATAAAGGGATATTTCGATACCGTTCCCAAAGAGCTGATGGACGCCGCTATTGTGGACGGTTGCGGTCCCATGCAAATCCTTGTACGAATTATTATTCCGGTAAGCTATCCGGGGATACTAGCGGCCGGCATCTATGTGTTTATCTTCTCCTGGAACGACTTTATCTTTGGATTGACCCTGACCTCTCAGGAAAACATGAGAACCCTTGGCCCTGGTATTGCAATGACTTTTATTGGAGAGCATGCCTATGCTTGGGTGGATATGATGGCTTCTTCCATCCTTGTTTCGCTTCCGACTGTCATTGTGTTTTTACTACTGCAGCGATTTTTCATCGAAGGGCTCACATCAGGGGCTGTTAAAGGATAATAATTGTTCATCTTATTTCCATCTCGGATCTGCAGACGGCTCTGTGTTGCATAGGTGGGTTTTATCTCCATAGTCCTGTTTTAAACGGTCGAGAATATCTTTGTCCAGAGGCGCCATCGCATCGATCGCCAGGTTTCGTTTCACCTGCTCCGCGTTTCTGGCCCCAACGATAACACTGGTAACAGCATCCGGCTCCAAAGCGAATCTGATAGCCACTTGCGCCAGATTCTCGTATGGCGGCCGAACAGCGAAGTTTGCGATTTCGGCTGCGATTTCAAAAATTTTGGTTTGCGTGTCATCCGACCAGCGGGATCGGTGGTCAACACTGGTGTCTGTGCTTCGGAAAAAGTGTCCCGGTTTATACTTACCGCTTAAAAAACCGCTTTCGATCACCGTCCGGGCCACAATACCGACACCCTTTTCTTTCGCGTAATCAAACATACCGGCGTTCAGCTGGCGCAGCACACTGTAGACCACCTCGAGAACATCCACCCGGCCGGAATCGATATACTGCTTGCACAAATCAACCGTCTTTAGGGTAACATTCGGACCTTTTACGGATGCTCCGATGGCCTTGATTTTCCCCTCTTTCTTCAGTGCCTCGAACTCATCCAGCGTTTTGTTCATGGTATCAGCATCGTCCGGTGGGCGATGGAGATAATACAGGTCCAGATAATCGGTTTGAAGCAGTCGTAAAGACGTTTCCAAATCGCTCCGAATCTGCGGCATGGTTTCAAGAGACCCTCCTCCATGAGTCTTGCTGGCCAGATACACTTTCTCCCGCAGACCTTGACTCAAAACCTTTCCCAGGTAAAGCTCGCTGTCACCGTAACCTCGCGCCGTATCGATGTGGTTGCCCCCGGCTTCCAAATAGGCATGAATCGTCTCGATGGCATCCCTTTCACTGACAACGCCATATTTCACCCCGCCGATGGGCCACGCGCCAAACCCCATCGCTGTGATCTCTACACCCGTTTTTCCCAGTACCCGCTTGTTTAATATTGACATACGCCCCTCCTCTTTTATTAAAACCTCAATAATCGCCGACTCGTGTCCATTTCTTTTAAATACTTATAACAGAACAATTCATCCTTTTCCATCCATTCGAAAAATTTAGATACTCATTACATCATTGACTCCGATTATTTCAATTGTTATTGACTTTTTACAGATCCACCAATTGGCTCAAAAATCGGAGCGAAAACCACGATGCTTTGGGTAACGAATCCCGCGTCCGAGGGTCCTGGCTTTGATTGCCTCTGGATGGGGCTTGCTTTAAAAAATCGCTGAGTGTTAAAGTTACAAATGATTCAATATCGCATGAGGAGGGGCATTAACATGGAGAATCAGAACGCCGACGTGCAGTATGGTCGTGCCGCGATTGAACCTACCGGGGAAATCATTGCAGGCAGTTATACCACATTTCAATTGGTTTATGAGGTCGGATCGCTCGGAATTTCTACAGGGGGGCATATTCGAATCCAAACTGACTCCGACACGGATTGGGAACTGCCGCAATTTGATAATCCCTCCGCTGCCGATTATATGGCGATCCTGTCGCCCCCGTCTGCCCACGTATCAGTAATGGTTTGTAATGTCAGAACGTTGCTTCTTACGGTCAACGGACGAGCCCTTGAACCTGAAGAGAAGATTGTTTTGACATACGGAGATCAAAACAGTGGCGGTCCGGGGACACGAGCTCAAACGTTTATTGAAGACAAACGCTATTTCTGGGTCTCCATAGATACAAAGGGTGATGGCAATTATGATAAATTAGAAGATTCTCCATACCTGCGAATTGTCGGGGATAAACCGGAAAAAATCGTCGTTACCGCCCCATCTTTGGTGAAACCGGATCAGACGTTTCGCCTACTAATCAAGGCCGAAGATAAGTGGGGAAACCCTTCCGCAAACTACCGGGGAACTGTAAAAATTAAAGGAGACCGAATCGTACTTCCTGAATCTGAGCTTCGATTCAAACTCGAACAGGGGGGGGTTTACGGGCTTGAAGGGTGCACATGCCGGAGCGCTGGTTTATTCAAAGTAAACGCAAAGGACGATGCGCTTGGTCTAGTGTCAAACAGCAATCCCATCCTTTGCGCGGATACACCTTCAAAATATGGACTCTATTGGGGAGATCCCCACGGCGGCCAGGTGAAAATGGCGCAAAAAATCCCGGGCTTTTTTAAATACGCCCGTGAGGTTTCGGCAATTGATTTCACCGGATACCAGCGAAACGATCACGCCCTGAGTCCGGAGGACTGGAAACTCCAGAAACAGGCTGAGGAAGCGTTCTATCAGCCTGGCCGATTTGTTCCGCTCCCCGGTTTCGAATGGTCCGGGACCACCGATGAGGGCGGTCATCACAATGTCTACTTCAGACGCCACCGGCAACCCATCCGGCGATCTAGTCATAGCGATCTTGCCGATAAATCGGAGATCGATTCGGATCTTCCTCACATCAAAGACGTTCATGGAGCCTATCGGTATAAAGACGTTGTCATTACACCGCACGTGGGAGGCTACCCTGCAGATTTAACGTTTCACGAACCGACCCTTGAGCCCGCTATCGAAGTAACCTCCACCCATGGCACGTTTGAATGGTTTCTTGAAGATGCCTTAAAACGGGGCTACAAGATCGGGTTTGTGGGCGGCAGCGACGGCTACACCGGCCGACCGGGAGGTGAATATCCCGGGCATCTGGAAAGACGATACGCCAAGGGAGGATATACCGGACTATATGCCAAAGAACTCACGCTCGAATCACTATTGGAAGCGTTGAAAGCCCGCCGATGTTACGCCACCACCGGTGATAGAATCATCGTCAATCTGATCGCAGACGATCATCTGATGGGAGAATCGTATTTCAGCAAAT